>JAWWAT010000186.1:0-6518 GCA_033721635.1 Marinobacter sp.
AAGCCGGCCGTACCGCTGCCGAAGGCGCTTCTCTGATCAAGATTTCTGACGACAACACCGTTGCCTTTATTCTGGAAGTGAATTCCGAGACTGACTTTGTTGCTCGCGATGACAACTTCATGAACTTTGCCAACGAAGTTCTCGACGTTGCTTATGAGAAGGGCGAAACCGACGTGGCCAAGCTGATGGAAGGCGATCTGGAAGCCAAGCGTGAAGCGCTGGTTCAGAAGATCGGTGAGAACATCACTGTGCGTCGTATCGTTAAGGTTGAAGGCCCGGTTGTTGGCGGCTATGTCCACAGCAACAACAAGATTGCCTCCGTTGTTGCTCTGACCGCCGGCGATCCTGAAGTCGCCCGTGACATTGCCATGCATGCTGCTGCCGTTAACCCGCGCGTGGGCAAGCCGGAAGACATGCCGGCCGAGGAGCTTGAGAAAGAGAAGGAAGTTATCAAGGCCCAGCCGGACATGGAAGGCAAGCCCGCCGAGATCGTCGAGAAGATGATGGGCGGCCGCATCAAGAAGTTCCTCAAGGAGAACAGCCTTGTTGAGCAGCCTTTCGTCAAGAACCCGGACCAGACCGTGGGCGAGCTGATTAAATCCAACGGTGGCGAACTGGTTGGTTTTGTTCGCCTCGAAGTGGGTGAAGGCATTGAGAAGGAAGAAGTGGACTTTGCTGCCGAGGTTGCTGCTGCAGCTGGCACAGGCAAGGCCTGATCCTTCGTTTGATGCAGTCGGCGTTATGCCACTGCATCACCTGAGTCTGCCACGTTAGCCGGGGAATCCCGGCTTTCGTGGCGGGCTTGTATCTGAGATACCCCTTTTTTTCAAGGAGTATGTCAGATACAAGCCTGCAACGGGTATCACGCCGGGTAGCAGCCAACAGACGAAAAGGGGATCATCATGCCGACATCATCGAAAACCCAACCCAGATACAAGCGTGTTCTGCTCAAACTCAGTGGCGAGGCCCTGATGGGAGAGCACGATTTCGGCATTGATCCCAAAGTTCTTGATCGCATGGCCCTCGAAATCGGAGCGCTGATTGGTATTGGCGTGCAGGTTGGCCTCGTGATTGGCGGCGGCAACCTGTTCCGTGGTGCAGCCCTCAACGCCGCAGGCATGGACCGGGTAACCGGTGACCATATGGGCATGCTGGCCACCGTGATGAACGGACTTGCGATGCGTGATGCCCTGGAGCGCTCCAACATCCGGACCCGTGTGATGTCTGCAATTCCGATGAGCGGTATTGTTGAGCACTACGATCGCCGTCGCGCGGTACGGGATCTTAAAGATGGCGATGTCGTGATTTTCTGTGCCGGTACCGGTAATCCCTTTTTCACCACCGATTCCGCTGCCTGCCTGCGTGGCATTGAAATTGAGGCCGATGCCGTGCTCAAGGCAACCAAGGTGGATGGCGTATACTCAGCCGATCCACACTTGGACAGCAGTGCGGAGAAATACGATTACCTCACCTATGATGAGGTGCTGGACAAGAAGCTGGGCGTGATGGATCTGACAGCGATCTGCCTCGCCCGGGATCACGGCATGCCACTGCGGGTATTCGACATGAACCGAGCCGGCGCGCTGACTCGCATCGTAACGGGCGAGAAAGAAGGTACACTGATCGAATAAATCGCTGTCCGGGTCTCTGGAAATTTGGGGCCAGATAACAGAATGACATGACGAACGAATTGAGGATGCTGAAGTGATTAACGACATCAAAGCAGAAGCCGAAAAGAAAATGAAGAAGAGCCTGGAGTCCCTGAACAATGCGTTCAACAAGATTCGCACTGGTCGGGCCCACCCTTCTATCCTGGATAGTGTCACAGTGAACTATTACGGCCAGGAAACACCGCTGAAGCAGGTTGCAAGTGTCAATGTCGAGGATAACCGCACGCTGACGGTCTCCCCCTGGGAAAAAAACCTGATGCCGACCATCGAGAAGGCCATCATGGCGTCAGACCTCGGCCTGAACCCGGCTACCAGCGGCGATATCATCCGCATTCCGATGCCCATGCTGACCGAGGAAACCCGTAAGGAAATGGTTAAGCAGGCAAAAGCCGACGCCGAGCATGGTCGTGTTTCTATCCGTAATGCACGTCGTGACGCCAACAGCATGATCAAGGATCTGTTGAAGGAAAAGGAAATCACCGAAGACGACGAGCGCAAGGGCGAGGACGATATCCAGAAGCTGACCGACCGCTACATTGCAGAAGTCGAGAAGATGCTCAAGGCCAAAGAAGAGGACCTGATGGCGGTTTAACTGCCCGGGTTCACTTGCAAGCGAATTGAAAGGCCGCGGCACTAAAGCGCTTCGGCCGCACAGGGGATTTCATGACGGGAACTGTATCCGCGGAGATTCCGGTGTCGGCAGACAGTCGACCCCGGCATGTGGCCATCATCATGGACGGGAACAATCGGTGGGCGAAGGCCCGTCGTCTCAAGGGAGTGGCTGGCCACAGGGCCGGTGTGGATGCGGTCAGGGCGGTGGTGGAAACCTGTGCCCGCGAAGGTGTGGAAGTTCTCACCCTGTTTGCCTTTTCCAGTGAAAACTGGCGCCGCCCCAAGGATGAGGTGTCGGCCCTGATGAAGCTTTTCCTGTTCGCGCTGGAGCGCGAGGTGCGCAAGCTTCATCGAAATGACATCCGGCTGCGAATTATTGGAGACCGATCCGCATTCAGTGATGCGCTTCGCGAACATATGGAAGCGGCGGAAGAGCTGACCCGCAACAATTCCCGGATGACCCTTGTGATTGCAGCCAATTACGGGGGGCACTGGGATATCACTCAGGCCACGCGCAAGGTTGCGGAACAGGTTCGGGCCGGGCAGTTGGCGCCATCGGATATTACTGATGACCTGATTCAGCAGCACCTCAGTATCGGTGACCTGCCAATGCCTGATCTGATGATTCGTACCGCCGGTGAGCAGAGAATCAGCAATTTCATGCTCTGGCATCTGGCTTACACAGAGCTTTACTTTTCTCCGGTGTACTGGCCTGATTTTCAGCAGGAAGAGATGCTCAAGGCCCTGCAGGCATACGCCGGTCGACAGCGTCGTTTTGGCCAGACGGATGATCAGATAGCGGCCAAGGCTTTACAACAATAACGAACGAAAGCGACGTTAACCGTGTTAAAAACCCGAATTATCACCGCACTGATCCTCGCTCCGATCGCCATTGGCGGGATCTTTTTTCTCCCGCCGCTGGGGTTCGCGCTCTTCACAGGTGCCATTATCACCGTGGGTGCCTGGGAGTGGGCCAATATGTCCGGCATTGGCAACCCCTTGGGCAGAATTGGTTACGCTCTGGCTACTGCCGCTATTCTCTACGGCCTACTCAATGTGCCTTTTGTGGCGGTGCTGTGGTTGGCGCTCCTCTGGTGGTGTGTCTGCTTCCTTCTGGTACGCAGTTATCCCGCCGGCTCTGAAAAGTGGGGCAGCCTTCCAATAAGGGCCGTGATGGGGCTGTTCGTTCTGGTGCCAGCCTGGGTGGGGTTGAATCACCTGCGCACGGGCGGTTTCCAGTTTGGTGACAGCACCAACAATCTGCTTCTCATTCTTTACGTCTTCTGTGTCGTTTGGGTCGCCGATATCGGCGCTTACTTCGCCGGTCGGGCCTTTGGTAAGGCCAAGCTGGCGCCTCGGGTCAGCCCTGGCAAGTCCTGGGCCGGGGTGTGGGGTGGCCTGGCGGCCGTAGGTGTCTTTGCACTGGTGATAAGCTTCCTGGCGTCTGCCGAAGGCCTGGAAACCCTCTTATTGGTGGCTGCCAGTCTGGCCACCGGCTTGGTTTCGGTGTTGGGCGATCTTTTGGAAAGCATGCTCAAGCGGCATCGGGGCATCAAGGACAGTAGTCAGCTTCTGCCGGGACACGGCGGTATCATGGACCGGATTGACAGTCTGACGGCCGCCATTCCGGTATTTGCGCTGATCATTACCCAACTTGGTTGGCTTACAACCGGGCACTGGTGAGCATGGAAACCCGTCACATCAGTATACTCGGGGCTACGGGCTCCATCGGTCTCAGCACTCTCGATGTTATTCGACGTCATCCGGAGCGCTTCTCGGTTTATGCGCTAACGGCCAGTACCCGCGCTGAAGAGCTCGCCATACTCTGCCGGGAATTCCGCCCCAGGGTGGCTGTTATGGCCGATTCCAGAGCTGCCGTTGTGCTCGCGGAGTTACTGAATGATTTGCCGGATATCCAGGTGCTCGCTGGTTTGGAAGGGCTTTGCGAGGTGGCGTCGGCACCAGCCGTGGATACGGTCATGGCTGCTATTGTTGGCGCGGCGGGGCTGTCGCCAACGCTTTCAGCGGTGAGGGCAGGGAAGCGGGTGTTGCTCGCCAATAAAGAAGCGCTGGTGATGTCCGGCAAACTGTTTATGGATGCCGTGGCCGAGGCTGGGGCGGAACTCCTGCCGATCGACTCCGAACACAACGCCATTTTCCAGTGCATGCCAGCGGACAAGATACGGGATCCTGCCGGTGCCGGCATCACGCGGATTCTGCTGACAGCCTCGGGTGGTCCCTTCCGGGAGCACTCCGCCGAGGATCTCCGGTCGGTGACACCGGCCCAGGCTTGTGCCCACCCTAATTGGTCCATGGGACAGAAGATTTCCGTGGATTCTGCGACGCTGATGAACAAGGGCCTTGAGCTGATTGAGGCCTGCTGGCTGTTCAATACAACACCCCAGAAAGTCGAGGTGCATGTTCACCCCGAGAGTATTGTGCACTCGATGGTTGAATATGCGGACGGATCCGTTCTTGCTCAGTTGGGTAGCCCCGACATGAAAACGCCCATTGCCAATGGCCTGGCCTGGCCGGAGCGTATTGATGCTGGCGTACCGCCTCTGGATCTGTTCGCCATTGGCCGCTTTCACTTTGAGCGGCCGGATCTGGTGCGTTTCCCTTGCCTACGCCTGGCTGCGGAAGCGTTCGAGGCAGGTGGCACTGCGCCGGCGGTTCTTAATGCCGCCAATGAAGAGGCTGTTGCCGCTTTTCTTGAGGGTAGCCTGTGTTTTTCGGATATCCCCGTTATCATAGAGCGAACGCTCGCTGCGACCGTCGTTGAGCCAGCCGACAACTTTGACGTTATCTTTGCCAAGGATAAAGAAGCACGGGCTCGTGCACGGGAACAGATAGGTCTGTTAACTGTCTGATAGTCGCAGCAGAATGCTGCCCGTCTGAAGCCATTCAATCAGGAACGCTATGCAGATTATTGAAACAGTCCTCGCACTTGCGCTGACCCTCGGTATCCTGGTGACCCTTCACGAATACGGTCATTTCTGGGTTGCCCGGCGTTGTGGCGTAAAAGTGCTTCGTTTCTCGGTGGGTTTCGGGAAACCGATGTTTTCCTGGTATGACAAGCACGGAACCGAGTTTGCGGTCGCCGCCATTCCACTGGGCGGCTACGTAAAAATGCTGGATGAGCGGGAGGGGCCGGTTCCTGAGGAGCTGAGAGATCAGGCGTTCACCTCCAAGCCTCCCAGCCAGCGCATCGCCATTGCGGCAGCAGGCCCCGTGGCCAACTTCATCTTCGCCATTTTTGCCTACTGGCTGTTGAGCGTGGTGGGTGTTACCCATGTTGCGCCCATTGTCGGGCAGATCGCCGATGAGAGCGTTGCCGAGCGGGTAGGGCTTCAGGAAGGTATGGAAATCCACGCCGTGGACGGCCACCGGGTCAGTTCCTGGCGTGATGTGAATATGCGTATTCTTGAGAGGACCGGAGAGCACGGTCTGATTTCCATGGAGGTATCGGAAGATGGCGCGCGTGGCACAGTCAGCGGCGAGCTTTCCGGTTGGGGCCTGAGCGATGATACTCCCAATCCGTTAGCCGAGTTCGGCATAACGCCATGGCGCCCCGCGGTTCCGCCCGTATTGGGTCAGATTTCAGAGGGTGGCCGCGCGCAGGCCGCCGGTTTACAGACCGGTGATCGCATCGTGGCGGTCAACGGCGAATCGGTCAGCAGCTGGTTCGAGCTGGTGGAGTTTATTCGCAATGCCCCGGAGCAGACACTCCAGGTAACCATTGAACGCAATGGCACGGAACAATCCGTGAGCGTAACGCCAGAAGCCAGGACAGAAGAAAGCGGGGAGTCGATCGGGTTTGTGGGTGCCGGTGTCGAAGCTATCTCATGGCCGGAGGAGGTGCTGCGCGATGTCAGCTACGGCCCGTTTGCCGCGGTTCCAGTGGCACTTAGCGAAACCTGGGCAGACACCCGTTTAACGCTCGTAGCCATCAAGAAGATGGTCACTGGACTACTGTCACCCACCAATCTCAGTGGCCCGATTACCATTGCCCGGGTTGCCGAAGCCAGTGTCAGTTCCGGGTTCGAAGATTTTGTGCGTTTTCTTGCCTATCTGAGCGTGAGTCTGGGCATTCTGAATCTTCTGCCTGTGCCGGTGCTCGATGGTGGTCATATTGTTTATTACACGATCGAAGCGCTCCGAGGGAAACCGCTTTCCGAGGAGGCTCAGGCGTTTGGATTACGAATTGGTATGGCAATGATCCTCACATTAATGGTG
>JAWWAT010000187.1:0-6517 GCA_033721635.1 Marinobacter sp.
ACCATTCACGCCAACATAAACATCGATGTTGTTGAAATCGAGACCATCAAGCGCCTCATCCAGAGCCCGGAGCGCTCCGATCTCATAAATTCCGCCCAGAGGACCACCGCCACCAAGGGCAAGCCCAATGCGGGGAGCGGGTTTATGATCAACTGGCGAACTCATAGCCTTCCCTTTTCCGGATTTAAAATGCGGGTCCGTAAGCCGGACCGCCGGATACTTCAGTTTCCAAGATAACAGCCGTATTTAGAGTACACACCCTATATTGCCGAAATCCCTCCCGTGATCAGGAAACAGCGGCCTCGGACACCGCCATGGCCGTCGATTTACCGGGACGCAGATAGCGCCCAAAACCGGCATTTCGCAACGCCAGATCGACACAGCTCTTGATGACGTGAGGCGAATCCAGAAGCAACACATCTTCCAGCAACTGAATGGCCCATTCCCGGCTGACACTGCGAATCACCGACTTCACCTTGGGCAGACTGGCTGCGTTCATGGACAGGGAATCGTACCCCATAGCCATCAGCAGCAGCGCACCGCCGGGATCGCCCGCCAGCTCGCCGCATATCCCAACAGGCTTACCCACCGAGTGGGCGTCCTGGGCAATCCGAACCAGCGCCTGAAGAACGGCCGGGTGATATGAATGATAGAGCTGCGCAACCCGGGGATTGTTACGATCCACCGCCAGCAAATACTGGGTAAGGTCGTTGGAGCCCACCGAGAGAAAGTCCACCCGGTCTGCCAGTTCCCGTATCTGGTACACGGCAGCAGGAATCTCGACCATCACGCCCACCTTGGGCATGTGGATGTCGTACCCCTCTTCGCGAACCTCGTGATACACCCGGTAAATCAGGTGCAGTGATTCCTCCACCTCCGAAATGTTCGAGATCATCGGCAGCATGATCTGGAGGTTGTTCAGGCCCTCACTGGCCTTGAGCATGGCCCGGACCTGCACCAGGAAAATCTCGGGATGGTCGAGAGTCACCCGGATACCACGCCAGCCCAGGAACGGGTTCTCTTCCTGGATCGGGAAGTAGGTCAGCGCCTTGTCGCCGCCAATGTCCAGCGTACGCATGGTCACCGGACTGGGCGCAAAGGCTTCGAGCTGCTCCCGGTAATACTCACGCTGCTCCTGTTCTGAGGGGAACCGGTCCTTGATCATGAACGGCACTTCGGTCCGGTACAGACCGATACCCTCGGCACCGTGGGAAAGCGAGCGCACAACATCGGTCATCAGACCGGTGTTCACCAGGAGTGAGACCCGGTGGTGATCTGTAGTCTCGCAAGGTTTGTCCTTGAGAACCTCAAGCCCGCGGATGAGCTCGTCTTCTTCGTCGCAGATCGCCTGATAATAGGAGCGGAGATCGTCGGATGGTGAAGCAAAGATCTGGCCCTCAAAGCCGTCTACGATCAGCTCCTTGCCATCGAGCTGGTTTACCGGAATATCGACAAGACCCATCACCGTGGGCACACCCATGGCGCGGGCAAGTATGGCGACATGCGAGTTGCTGGAGCCTTTAACCGACACCAGGCCCACCAACTGACCCTTGGGAACCTCGCCAAGCATGGCCGGCGTGAGCTCCTCGCTGACCAGCACCGTCCGTTCCGGGTAGTTCAGGTGCTTCTGCTCACCTTCCTGCAAATGAGACAGCAGGCGGCGTCCCAGGTCCCGGATATCAACTGCTCGTTCCTGCAGGTAGTGGTCGTCCATCATCTCGAAATGACGGATGTACTGCTGCACTACCTGTTTGAGGGCGCCCTGGGCCCAGATCCCTTCCCTGATCTTGTTCGCCACCTCACCGGGCATGGCATCGTCACCCAGCATTCTCAGATAAACATCGAACAGCGCCTGTTCTTCCGGGCGCAATTGCGAAGCCAGTCGCTTGGCTACGCGCTCGATATCTTCTCTGACCGCTTTGACCGAAGCTCCAAACAACACCAGTTCCTGATCGATATCGTCGGTCGGCTTTTCCGGAACCACATCAAGGTCAGCGGACGGATAGACGACAACGCCACTGCCGATGGCGACACCCGGAGCACCGGGCACACCATTGAAGCTGACGTCGTGGGCTTCCTCACCGGTCAGGGAAAGGCCGCTGATGGCACCGGTGGCTTCACTATGGGCTATGACTCCCGCCAACTGTGCTGAGACTGTGACCAGAAAGGCTTCTTCGCCTTCATCAAAGCACCGGGAACTTTCCCTTTGCTGGACAACCAGCACGCCCAGTACCCGGCGATGGTGAATGATCGGAACACCCAGGAATGAGCGGAATCTCTCCTCGCCGGTCTCGGGAAAATAGCGGTAGCGCGGGTGGGAAGGCGCATCTTCAAGGTTGATGGGTTCTTCGCGGGAGCCCACGAGACCAACAAGGCCCTCGGAGTATGCCAGGCTCACCTGGCCAACCGCCTTGCGGTAAAGACCCTCGGTGGCCATCAGAATGTAGCGGTTCGTGGCCGGGTCAAGCAGGTAAACGGAACAGACCTCGGTTCCCATGGCTTTCTGCACCCGCGATACGATGATATCCAGCGCCTCCTGCAGATCGCGGGCGCTGTTCACCTCTTGTACTAGACTTCGCAGAATGCTCAGCATGGCGGTGTCAGTCCGTCATTTCTGTTGTTCCTGTAAACGCCGATTCTGTTCCGCCCGATGCCACTGCTCCATGTTGTAGAACAGCCGCGGCGCAAGCTCTCTCAGCGCGCGTCGATACACTTCTCGCTTGAATGAAACCACCTGTCCCAATGGATACCAGTAACTAACCCACTGCCACCCGTCAAACTCCGGTGAATCCGTACCGTCCACGCAAACCTGCGCGTCCGGCGATAACATCCTCAGCAGGAACCATTTCTGTTTTTGGCCCACACAAACGGGGTGGGAGTTTTGGCGTACCATCCTTCTCGGAAGTCGATACCTCAGCCAGCCTCGGGTGCAACTGATGATCTCCACATCGCTTGCACACAGACCGATTTCCTCTCCAAGCTCCCGGTACAGCGCGTCCTCGGGCGATTCATCATGTTTGATGCCGCCCTGGGGGAACTGCCAGGAGTCCTGCCCTATTCGCCTTGCCCAGAGAACTTCTCCTCTGTGATTGGCCAGAATGATTCCGACGTTGGGTCTGAAACCGTCTGAATCGATCACGGCACAGTCCTCTTTAAAGTCGGTGGACCGGTCAAAAATTCACCGGTCGGATTTGTCCAAGTTGCTCTCATTCTTACAGAATCCCAAGGGTTCGGCAAACGGAGCCGTTGGGGACAGGTCGTGGTAGACTTGGCGTTTTCCTGCAAGCCCTGAGATCACCGGAGGTAACCGCTTGACGCTCGCAATTTTTGATCTGGACAACACCCTGCTGGCTGGCGACAGCGACCACGCCTGGGGCGAATTTCTGGTGGAGGAAGGTATTGTTGATGCCGAGGAGTATCGCCGGGCCAACGACCAGTTTTACCAGGAATACCTGAACGGCGAGCTGGACATCCTGCACTACCTCGGCTTTGCACTTCAGCCCCTGGCCAGCCACAACATGGAGGAGTTACTCACATGGCGGACAGCTTTCATGGAGAAGAAGGTGCGCCCCATGATGCAGGCCAGTGCTGATGCGCTGCTTGAGAGTCACCGGGAGCAGGGCCACACTCTGATGATCATCACCGCCACCAACCGGTTTGTGACCGAACCCATTGCCGAGGCCCTCGGCATCGAGCATTTGATTGCCACCGAGCCGGAGCTGGTCAACGGCCGCTATACCGGCGAAGTAGCGGGCACTCCGAGCTTCCAGGATGGCAAGGTCACGCGGCTGGATGACTGGCTGGCGGCCCATAACAGGACACTTGAGGGGGCGTGGTTTTACAGCGACTCCCACAACGACCTGCCGCTGCTGAAGAAAGTGGACAACCCGGTAGCCGTCGACCCGGACCCTACTCTGGAGCAATTCGCCCGGGACAACGGCTGGAAGGTTATGTCGCTGCGGGGTTAAAACGTGAACATGGGGTCAGATGAAAGCTTGCATCTGACCCCGACTTCAACTGCCTCAGAAAAATCCGGTCAGTGAGCGGACAAAGCAGGATTTGATGTAATCGGTTTCTGGAATACCCGGAATAACCGGATGATCCGGCGCCTGATGCCCCTGCTCCAGCAACTGGACAAAGCGGTCGATCTTCCGGCCGCTGCCCCGAATGATGTCCACCAGCTTCTCCTGCGAGAGATGCATGGAACAGGATGCAGACACCAGTATGCCATCGCGATCCAATAACCGCAGACCAAGTTGATTCAGCCTTGCATAGGCCTCCTCCCCTGCCTTCTGGTCTCGGCGTCGGGGAATCAGTGCCGGCGGATCCAGCACCACCACATCGAACTTTTCCTTCTCATCCGCCAGCGCCTTCAGGGCTTCGAAGGCATCGCCCTCAACGGTTTCCACATTATCGAGGCCGTTAAGCCTGGCGTTGTGATGGACCGAATCAATGGCACTGGTGGAGCTGTCCACACAGGTCACCCGGGTAGCTCCGGCGCAGGCTGCCTGGATACCCCAGCCACCCACGTAACTGAACACATCAAGGATTCGCTTACCCGGCGCGTAGGCCTGGAGACGGGCGCGATTCATCCGGTGATCGTAGAACCAGCCCGTTTTCTGGCCGCCTTCCAAAGGTACCTCGAACCGGACACCGTTCTCCTCCACTTCAAGAAGACTGATTTCAGCACCATGGGCCTGCTCCACGTAGGTATCCAGCCCCTCCACCTTGCGCATTTTGCCGTCGTTCTTGAGGATGATGGCCTCCGGATGCACGAGCCGCTGGACCGCCCGAACAACCGCTTCCTTCATGGCCTCCATACCGGCCGTGGAAATCTGAACCACCACCGTGGAATCAAACCGGTCGACCACCAGCCCTGAAAGGCCATCACTATCGCCAAAAACCCAACGGTAGAACGGCTTATCAAAAAGCCGCTCCCGCAGCTCAAGCGCTGCTTCCATCCGCTGGGTCAAACGCTGCGGAGTCATGCCATGGCCCGAATTCCGACTGATCAGCCGGCCACAAATCAGCGCATGGGGGTTCACGAACACCGTACCCAAGGGTTTGTCATTCGATGCCCGAAGCTCCGCCTGAGCACCCGCCTCGAAATCCGTCAGCGGACTGCGGCGGGTATCCACCTCATTGCTGTATACCCAGAGATGGCCAGCACGGAGACGGCGCTCTGCGCCTTTTCGAAGATACAGAACCGGAAAATTCATAGAGATGACCTGAGAGAGAATAAACGAGGAATTATTCCTCGGCAGCCACATGCTCCGCGTAAGCGGCGGAATCCATCAGACCATCCAGTTCACCAGCATCCGCCAGCTTCACCTTGTACAGCCAGCCGTCGCCATAAGGATCTTCATTGACCTTCTCGGGCTCGTCCTCGAGGCTCTCATTCACCTCGATAACCTCACCAGTCACAGGGCTGAACACATCCGACGCCGACTTGACCGACTCGGCAACACCGGCTTCCTCACCACCATTAACGGTCGAGCCCACATCCGGGACACCGATATAGACCACATCTCCCAGTTGCTCCTGGGCGAAATCCGTTATACCGACAGTCGCTGTGCCGTCGTCTGATGCGCGAACCCATTGATGGGTCTCAATGTATTTCAGGTCTGCGGGTATCTCACTCATAGTCTGGTTTCCTGAACGAATTTTTTGCGCAGTTTAACTGAAGACGTCAACTCCAGCGAACCTCGCGTGCCAGCTCCATGAACGAATTCAGGTAATCTACCTCCCGATCCCGCTCACGAAGGCCCAGAAATATCTGTTTGGGGATTCCCGCCTCACCCAGCTGCACCGGCCGAACCGGAATTCGGGCCCCATAATCCTCCACAAGCCAGCGCGGAAGCGCAGCAACTCCACGGCCTGCGGCGACCATTTGCAGCATGATATCGGTGGTCTCAATGGTTTTATGCCGAGCCGGACTGGCATGGGCCGGCAACAGGAACCGGGTGTAGATATCCAGACGCTCGATCTCAACCGGGTAGGTGATCAGGGTTTCTTTCTCCAGATCCCCGGGTTCAGCCCACACCTTTCCTGCCAGCGCGTGGTCCACTGCCACCACCAGCACCTGCTCGTAGTCGAACACCGGTTCGAAAACCAGGCCCGGGCGGTGCAAGGGGTCCGGCGTCACCAGCATATCGATGTCGTGACCAAACAGGGCGCCGATACCGCCGAACTGAAACTTCTGTTTCACATCCACATCAACTCCAGGCCAGCTTTCCAGATAGGGCCCGACCACTTTCAGCAGCCATTGATAGCACGGGTGGCACTCCATCCCGATGCGCAGCGTCCCCCGCTGCCCCTTGGCAAACTGACCGATCAGCATCTCCGCATGTTCCATTTGCGGCAACAGTCTGTTGGCAAGCGACAACAGGTATTCACCGGCCTGGGTCAGTCGCAACTGCCGTCCTTCCCGCACCCAGATGTCCGTACCCAGCTGTTGTTCCAGCTTGCGAATGGAATGGCTCAGGGCGGACTGGGTCAGATGCAGGCGCTCAGCCGC
>JAWWAT010000188.1:0-6486 GCA_033721635.1 Marinobacter sp.
AGCCCCTGGCTCCGGTATCAAGCCACCGTTTTATCCGCCCGGCATCGCCCATCGGTGAGCGGGTACCGAGGGAATCCAGCAACACGGTCACCACCTCCTTGCCGTTCATCTTCGAGACCATCACCAGACAGCGTCCGGCTTCGGACAGATAGCCAGTCTTGCTCAGTCCAACACCCCAGCTGTCGCGATGCACCAGGGCGTTGGTGTTGCCGAACGACAGGCTGTAACGGGGCTGGCGGAACTGGCCACGGAAGTAACCGGTGGTGGAGTATTCCCGGATTTCCGGATGTTCAGCCGCGGCGTTTACCAGCTTCACAAGGTCCGCAGCGGTTGAAAGATTTTCCGACGACAGTCCGGTCGGATCGACAAACCGGGTGCCGGTCATGCCCAGGGCCACGGCCTTGGCATTCATCGCCTCGATAAAGGCATCGAATCCACCCGGGTGGCTGCGGGCAAGGGTGTAGGCGGCAAAATTTTCGGACGACATCAGCGCAATGCGCAGTACATCTTTTCGACGCATCTCTGAGTCAATGCGGATCCGACTGTAAGCGTTGGCGGCGGCGGGCGTGTGCCGCTCGCGAAAAATCAGCCATTCATCCAGCGGCTCTCCGGATTCCAGGACAACCAGTGCGGTCATTACCTTGGTGACGGAGGCAATGGGCACGGATCGGTCGGCATTCTTGCCGAAAATCAACTCGTTGTCACCGGCGACGGCAACCGCAGCATTCACCGAAGCAAGCCTGGGGCCATTTTCTGTTTCTGCGTCCTGCTTTTCAGAATCGCCCCCCGTTTGATGGGCCATAAGCAATCCAGGCAGCCAAAGCAACATCAAGATCGCGAAAGGAGAAAAGCCGGCAAGTCTCATTTGTACAGGTCCTGTGATTTATGCATGCAAAACGCTACCGGTCCGGGACCAGGCTTCTACAGATAGTAAGGTCAGGTCTAACTATACCAGCGAATGCTTTGTTTGATCAGGTGAAAACTTCCTTGCGCCAATTTCACACAGCAAATGCAAGTGACTTGAATATCCATTAAGATTTCGTCTTATTTATTGAGTTACAAAACACCACTCAGCGGGAATTTCACTTCGTATGGATGACGGCACAAATGAGACTGAAAGAGGCGTGCTGTCAGAACTCAGAGGCCAGTCCGGGCTGACCCAATTCCGACGATGGCTGCCGTTCCTGTTTCTCGTTGCTGCTATGGTCTACGGCCTGCTCGCAGCCCTGTTTCATGGACCTGAACATCCGCTTTACCCGCTGTCGCAAGTCGAGTCTCACGCTGCAGGGCCTCAGTCTTCTCGCATTGTTCAGATCGACTATCTGGTTGCATCCCTGGAACAGGTTATAGAGGACGAGAACTGGCGGCAGAAACACTGGCAAGCCGCCCCGTCACAGAACTCAGGTATTGGCTACTACGACGGCCCCGTCACCTTCAAGGTGACCGTGGAGAACACCGGAACCAAAGACGTCGCACAATGGGCGCTTGTATCTGCGCCTTACATCGACCGGCTCAGGCCCGCAATTCTCGGTGAAAACGGCGCTTTCCAGCGGCTTCGCGAAATGGGAGACGTCTACCCGTTCGGAAACCGGCTGATTTCATTACCTCCATGGATCTGGCCAGTTTCATTACCAACGGGCACGTCCACACTTCTGTTCGAGGTTCAGAATGCCGGCCCCACGCTACTGCCCATTACCATATTGGAACCGAACAACGTGGTAAGCAGCATTGCGGGAACCATGGCCTGGAAGGCGTTCATCACCGGCCTCCTCGTCTTTGCGTTGCTGCTGAACCTCAGCTTCATGATGAAATTCAGGCTTCCGGGGCTGGCCTGGCTGGGCGTTCTCACGCTGTCCGTTATTCACGTGCAACTGGTTATGGAGGGCTTCGGGCTCTGGCTCATCTGGCCGAATTTCCCGGAAGTAAACGCATTACTGAACATCAGCCTGTGTCTTTGCCTCATCTCACTCTGCCAAATCACGCCAAACTTTATTCAGGTCTCCAGACTACCGAGACTGCTGCTGAATGCGGCGAGTATGCTCGGCCTGTTACATCTGCTGGCCATGCCATTGCAACTACCGTTGCTCGGCCAGGACTCCTTCCTGGTACTGGCCCTGACCAGTGGCTCTTTGATTCTGGCCCTGGCTCTCAAACAGGCCCGACACGAGGTGTATGCCCGCTACTTTGCGCTATCACTGCTCTTCATTCTCCTGGGTACTATTATCTCGGCGGTACGGACGGTCGGCTGGGTCCCGGTTAACAGCTTTACCGATTCGGCATTCTTTATCGGTGCAGCGGCCGCATCCCTGATCCTGACCAGCGGCATTGGCCGTCAGATACTGGAAGAGCGCAAAAAGAGGCTGGCTTCCGATATTCGGGCCCGCCAGGAACAAAAACTGCGAACTCACGTTGAGCAAAACTACAAGCAACTGCTCAAAACCCACAGTGTGACCGGCAAACCCAACCGGGCCATGCTGGAGGAATCACTGGAACAGCTTGATAGCCGCAAGCGGCCCTACACCGTCGCCATGATTCAATTGACCCGGTTTAACGAGATCGAGCAGGCCCTCGGCTATCGCACGGCAGAGGATCTGCTCAGGAGCTATCTCTGGGAGCTCGACGGATTTCTGAAGCGGATCATGGGCGATCAACTGGTCATGATTGACGGCTATGCGCTTGCCAGCATTGATACCAGCAATCATGCCTTCGCCTTTTACCACCGCGATGCCCCGAACACGTATCAGGAAAAACTGAAAACACTCATGAGCTGGCTGGGAGAGAACTTCCGCGAAGGCCGATTCTCTCTATCCTGGAGCTCTTCCATAGGTATCGCCCATGCGCCAGAGCATGGGGTCGACGCGTCAGAAATCCTTTCATCCGCTGGCTTTGCCGCCCTGAATACGCGTCAGCCCCTGACGGTTTACGACCCGGCTATCGCGGACTGGCAGTACCAGCAGCAAATGCTGATGCTGGATATCGAGGAGGCGCTGGGCAATGGCAGCATATGGCTGGAGTACCAGCCGACCGTACGAATACAGGACGCACGTATCGCTTCTTTGGAAGCCCTGATCCGCTGGCAACACCCGGACTTCGGCACGGTTGCACCTGATCGATGGATCCCCTTGGCCGAACAGGTGGGGATGATTCACCATGTTACGCTCTGGGTGGTCGAACGTGTCTGTGAGGATATGGCCGCCCTGAAGGCCCGTCACGGGGACCACATTGCGGTTGCGGTCAATATTTCTGCAAACGATCTCACCTATCCGGATTTCCTTGAAGAGGTGACGACGATTGTTTACCACCATGGGGCCCGCCCGTGCGACCTGATTCTGGAGATTACCGAAACAGCGATGATGGCTGACACCGTCCTGGCGCAAGAAGTCATTCGGACCCTCAGCCACAGCGGATTCAGAATTGCCGTCGATGATTTTGGAACCGGGCACTCTTCCCTGGGAACCCTTGCCACATTCGAGCTGGACGAGTTAAAAATCGATCGGAGTTTTCTCAGTGGCATACTCACCCAACCAGCCAGACAGCGGATATTCCGGGCGGCGCTGGATCTGGGTGAGGCCCTCGACCTGGATGTCGTGGTCGAAGGCGTAGAGGAGGAAGCGATCGCCAACTGGCTGCAGCAGTTCCCCGGCCTGTACGGCCAGGGATATTACTGGGGTATGCCAGAACAGCTGCAGAATTGAACTCCAGTTACATCATGGCAGATCGGTCACCGCCCCTTTTGAGGCGGAGCTTACTGTGCGCGAATACTTCGCCAACGTGCCTCGAGTGAATCGCGGAGGCGGAGCCTGCCAGGCCTGGCGTCGACGTTCCAGCTCTTCCTCGGAAACATCCAGCTCAATCTGGTTACTGACGGCATCAATGGTAATGGTGTCGCCATCCTCGACCAGCGCAATCGGGCCGCCCTCGGCCGCCTCCGGCGTGATATGACCAACCACGAAGCCGTGACTACCCCCTGAGAATCGACCATCGGTAATCAAGGCGACATCACTGCCCAAACCCTTGCCCATAATCGCGGAGGTGGGGCTGAGCATCTCCCGCATGCCCGGGCCGCCTTTGGGGCCTTCGTAGCGGATGACCAGCACATCGCCGGCCACCACCGTGCCATCGAGAATCCGCTCCTGGGCTTCTTCTTCCGAATGGAATACCCGGGCACGGCCGGTAAAGTGCGTACCTTCCTTACCGGTGATCTTCGCCACGGCACCCGTTGGTGCGAGATTCCCGAACAAGATGCGCAGGTGGCTGTCTGCCTTGATCGGGTTATCAAAGGCGTGAATGATGTCCTGCCCTTCCGGATAGGGCGCCACGTCGGCCAGGTTCTCGGCCAGAGTCTGGCCGGTTACCGTCAGACAGTCGCCATGGAGCAGCCCGCGGTCCAGCAGCATTTTCATCAGCGGCTGGATACCCCCGATGGCGACCAGTTCCGACATCATGTAATGACCGCTCGGGCGCAGATCCGCCAGCACCGGTACCCGCTTGCCAATCTCGACAAAGTCTTCGAGCTCCAGATCAACACCAACGGTGCTGGCCATGGCCAGCAGGTGCAATACCGCATTGGTGGAGCCGCCCAGGGCGATCACCACGGTGATGGCATTTTCGAAGGCTTTCCGGGTCATTATGTCGCTGGGTTTGATGTCTTTCTCCAGCAGATTCAGCACCGCCGCCCCCGCACCACGACAATCCGCCGCCTTGGTGTCTGACACCGCATTCTGGGCGGAACTGCCCGGCAGGCTCATGCCCATGGCCTCGATGGCCGACGCCATGGTGTTGGCGGTATACATACCGCCACAGGAGCCTGGCCCCGGTATCGCGGTTTCCTCGATCTGCTTGACCTCAATCAGATCCAGGTCGCCACGGGCATGGGCACCGACGGCTTCAAACACGGAAATAATATCGGTGTGGTTTTCGCCAGGCATGATGGTGCCGCCGTACACAAATACCGAGGGCCGGTTCAGGCGAGCCAGCCCCATCATACAGCCGGGCATGTTCTTGTCGCAGCCACCAATGGCCACCAGGCCATCAAATCCCTCACAGCCCGCAACCGTTTCAATGGAATCGGCGATCACCTCCCGGGACACCAGGGAATACTTCATGCCCTCGGTCCCATTGGCGATGCCGTCTGATATGGTAATGGTGTTGAAGATCAGCGACTTGCCGCCCGCCTCATCGGCACCCGAGGCCGACTCCTCCGCCAGCTGATTGATGTGCATATTGCAGGGCGTGAGGTTACTCCACGTCGACGCAATTCCGATCTGGGGCTTTTTGAAGTCCTCATCGGTAAACCCGACCGCCCGAAGCATGGCACGACTGGCCGATTTACCAATGCCATCGACAACCGGTGCCGAATATTTCCGGCGCTTGTCCTGATTCTTTTCTTGCGTCATGGGAGTCTCCTTTACAGGTGGCTTATCAGAACAGACTCTCAGAAACCATGGCATTCGGCAATGGGAGGTCTGGTCCCAGCTCTGATGCGGGTCAGAGGGTCGCCCTGCGATCGCGGGTTAAATCGCTTCAAAGAAAAGATGTATTTCCGACTGACCTGTATCAATGGCAACTCACAGAGGTGGTTCTAAAATCCACTGACACACTGAACTGACGCCATGGAGGCATCTCATGCCATCGCCAATTCAACCAGCACCGGTGGATCACACCGCTCCCGACTGCCCGGATTACCGGCACTGGTGCGAGGGCTATGGTGCCATCCAGCACACTGATATCACGAAACATCAAGTGAGGGTTCTGGCAGAGCATCTGGTGGCTGCCGGGCACCAGCCGGATGCCGCGACCGTCTATCGGAAGCTTGCCGACCTTGACCGGCTGACCAGCGCCGGGCTCTGGCTGGTGGTTCATATGACTTATGCTCGCCGGGTGGATGTCTCCGGTCAGCCCCTGGCGCCTCAGGATTTCAAAACCAATCCGGAAGGCCACACCGGCGGCGCGCTGAATATGGTGCCGGCCTATGCCGGCTATCTGGCCCTGAACAATCTGACCGGGCGCACCCGCAGCTGGCTGATGGGCCAGGGACATTGCGTGGCAGCAGTGGACGCCCTGAATGTGCTCACCGGGAACCTGCACCCGGAACAGGCCCAACGTTACCGCGGGCCTGACGGGCTCTCCACGCTGGTGTCCGATTTCTACAGTTACCGACAGAAGCCCGACGGCACCATGGCCGCGCCCCTGGGCAGCCACGTTAATCCCCATACCGCCGGAGGCATTCTCGAAGGTGGGTATCTGGGCTTTGCCGAACTTCAATACGCCCACATGCCTCTGCCCGGAGAATCTCTGGTCGCCTTCCTTTCGGACGGCGCCGCAGAGGAGCAGCGCGGCAGCGACTGGGTCCCGCGCTGGTGGCGGGCCGAGGACTGTGGCGCCGTGATGCCGGTGATGATTGCCAATGGCCGGCGCATCGAACAACGCACCGAACTGGGCACCCGCGAAGGCCTTGAACGTTTTGAAGCACATCTTGAGCACCGG
>JAWWAT010000189.1:0-6481 GCA_033721635.1 Marinobacter sp.
AGCGGCAAGCTCCTCCAGCCTGTCACCGGACACACTGTTCAACACCAGCCAGGCGTTTCGGGTGGTATCCCAGATTTCGGCATCCAGGGCACGCCAGAGTTCATCTGTGCCATGGTGCCAGCTCCACCTCAGGTCCAGCGCCAACTGAAACAGTCCGCTCAGAGATTCCGGCAAGGACCGGGGGGTGTAGGCTGCCAGGGTCAACTTGATACTCCGGTCAGGTCGGTAGGGATTCCAGGTTCATTCGGTTGCCCGGGGATGGGGCTCAACCAGCGGCGTCCGGCTGAAGCCTGGATCAATGGAATTGCTCCATGATCGTTCTCCCCCCACCCGGGCGGGCTCAGTAGGCTTGCTGCCGGCGAATCGGGAAATAATTGACCGGCATATGATGGCTTTTCAGCCAGTGCATCAGCGAAGCAATGGTAAAGCCATCATTTTCAACGCCTTCGAAATCGACACCCAATCCGTTGTCCGACTTTCTGACCACGTGGGCTTTGAGACGACGGAACTGCTTTTCCCGGTTATCAGGAAAGCGAAATTCCAGTTCAACGGTCTGGTTTAACTGAATATCGGTGTAATCCGTGGCAATAAACAAGCCCCGCTTGGAGGCGTCCCGGATCTGACCGGTTGCCACGGGCATGCCTCTTTTGTAGACCAACAAACCAAGCTTTCCCTGTACGCGTTTACTGAGTCTGTGTTCCATATTCCCCCCTCGTGACTCACCAATAACGCCAATTGTTGATACTGCTTGTGTTTTATATCGAAGGTTGGGCCACGGCTTTTTGATGCTGATCAAAAAATGGTCAGACTGCCGGAAGGCGCCCATGTTGCTGTATCGAGTCAGCAATATGTTTCGACACTTCTCGCTCGGAAAAATTCCAGTCCAGTTGCCAGATCCAGTTATTTGTTGTGGTGCCCGGTGTGTTGAATCTCGCTTCCGTGCCCAACCCCAGAAAGTCCTGCATGGGCACGACAGCAAGAGCGCAGGGGGACCGGAAAGCAGCGTTAATCACCGGCCACGGCATCCCCTCGCCTGTTGTTCCCAGGTAATCATTCACATAACGCCGGGTGTTATCGTCGAGGCTTTCGTACCACCCCAGGGTTGTGTCATTGTCGTGGGTCCCCGTATACACAAGATCCCTGGCCTGGTGGTTATGCAGCAGGTGTGGATTGTTTGGGCTGCCGTCAAAGCCGAACTGCATCACGGTCATTCCCGGCAACCGGAACCGTTTTCTGAGCTCTTCCACATCATCGCTGATGATGCCGAGGTTTTCGGCGACCAGTGGCAAATCCGGAAACCGGTTAAAGCAGGCCTGCAGAAAATGGTCGGCAGGCCCGGGAACCCAATAGCCGTGCCTCGGTTCCGGAGTCTCGGCCGGTATCTCCCAATACGCCTGCAAGCCCCGGAAGTGATCGATCCGGATCAGCTCGAACAGGTGGCGCTGGCTTTCCAGCCGTTCCAGCCACCACTGGTAGCCTTCAGCCGCCATCGCGTCCCAGTTATATAGCGGGTTGCCCCAGTGTTGGCCGTCGGGGGAAAAATAGTCCGGCGGAACACCGGCAACCACGGTTGGTTTGCCGCTGGCATCGAGTTTGAAAAGGTGACGGTTTGCCCAGACATCGGCGCTGTCGTGGGCCACAAAAATAGGAATGTCACCGAATAACAGAATGCCTTTTTCCCGCGCGTAGTCCCGCAGGCTTTGCCATTGGTGATTGAAGACGAACTGCTCGAACCGGATGCGGGCCACCCGGGATTCGTTCTGATCCTTGAATGCCTGCAGTGCGGCCGGATCACGATCTCTCAGCGTCTCTGGCCACTGCAGCCAGCCCGGCGACGGCTGGAGTTCGCGAATGGCACAGAACAGGCAGAAATCATCAAGCCAATATTCGTTTTTGGCCCTAAAATCTTCGAAACCGGCAAGATCCAGCCCGTTTTGCGCTTCACCGAACCCATCGAAAAACCGTTGGGCGGCGATAGCCAGAAGCTGTTCACGAGAGGCGGTGCCGGGCTGTGCCAGCTCCGCATCTGACAGCAGGCCCACCTCCAGCAGTTCCGATAGGTCTATCAAATCCTGATTACCCGCGTGGGCGCTCAGGGACTGGTAAGGAGAAAGATCCTGGTGGGTCGGTCCGAGAGGCAATGTCTGCCAGACAGTAATGCCGCTGGCTGCGAGGAAATCAACGAAACGGCGGGCACCGGCTCCCAGAACCCCCAGGGTGCCCGGCAAACAGGTGGGATGCATCAGCACACCCGCCCTCCTGACACTGAAAAGATCGTTGCCGTTGCCCAATGTCATGCCGTTTTATCCGATTCGTGCCCCGGTCGCATGGTACCGCCACGAGCGGGCTCTCCACTGCCCTGGCTGAGCTTTTGAAAGACCGAAGGCGGTGCCGGGTAGCCGATCATTTCATAGAGGTTTACAAGGTGACGGCGGTATAGATGCTCGAAATCGCTAACGATCTGCGCCGGGTTATAGTCACCAAACCACCAGAACCAGTCGGACCCCTCGCAGATAGCCAGCTGTTGCATGGCGGCCTCTTTTTGTTCTGAGTTGAGGCTGCCGTTGTCCATCACACGATCAAAGTGGTTTTTCGCTTCACAGAGCAGATCCCAGGCCCGGTTCTTGTCCGGGTCACCAATCCAGGTTGAGAAAGTGCCATAGATCCAGCTACCGGCAACCAGTTGAGGTAGATGAATGGGCTCACAAACAGGGTTGGCCACCAGTTCGCTAAAGGTGGTCAGTTTCAGTTTCGGATGGTCCCCCAGTACCCGATACAGTTCATCCAGAAAGTGGAACCCGTTCTCCGGATAGTATTCCCAGGCATTCTCGCCATCCATAATTACGGAAATCACGGGCCGCGTTTTGCCTTTGCCCTGTCCGGCGATGTTTTCCATGTGATGAACCAGGTCGCCAACGGCGTCCTTGGCGTGCCAGTCCGCGTAGGTGAAGCCGATTAGGTCAGACAGACCGTCGTCTCGGAAGAATACTGCCGTAGTCGACTCACCAAAGGTGTAAGGCCGGTGGATGCCGTAATCCGGTAATTCCGGATTTTCCTGCCTGGCACGGTTAAGGCTATTGTGAACCACGGAATCCCCGCTGGCGGTCCATCGAAACTCATGGTTGTCCAGTAAGGTCAGTGTTGGCTGGCTGAGGCCACCTTCTGAGGCCCAACAACCGGATGGATTCAAACCGAAGAACCTTTGGAATACCGCCTTGCCCTGCTGGAGTTGCCAGGCAGCGCGTGCTTCACCGTCCGGATAATGGCTGTGTGCTGGCAAGGCGATATCCGGCATGGCCTCGCGGGCGGACGCCAGGTCGAGCAGTAAGGGCAGCATGGCGTGGGTGTAGGGGCTGACAGACAGTTCAACCTGGCCTTTGTGCGCAAGGTGTCGGTACCTGGGCCCAATGCCGGATAAAACATCAAAGATAACGTCCAGCAGGGCTCTTCGGTCATCCATGGAAAAATTGTGGCCCTTTTCCTGAAGGCTCTGAATGCAATGGCTGTTGCGGCGGATCGTCTCACCCATCCAACCGAGGTGGTACCAAACCAGCAGATCGGAAAGGAACCGGCTGGAAATATACCTCTGGAGTTCCGGCTTGCTGCGGTAAACCTCGGCCAGCTCTGCCAGGCGGGCGTATGCGGGATATCGATTGACGATCCGCTCCCGGTTGGCGCGAAGGGATTTTTCCATCAATCCGAGGAAGGCCGGCGTCCCGGTTTCTGGCAACAGCTCCGCTACCAGCGCTGCCAACAGCGGGTCGCCAATCTCGCCGGCGCCATGCCGCCACTTTTCTATCTGGACCAGGTATGTTTCGATCTGCTCAAGCAGGACCGGGGCAAAATTAACCACCGCCCTGGCCTCAGGATTGGCTTCAAGATGTGCCGCCATGTCACTGTAATCCTTAATGGTATGCAGGTATACCCAGGGAAACAGGAACTGGTCAGTACGCATGTCCTGATAGGATGGCTGGTGCATGTGCCAGCAGAGTACCACTGGCGTTTTGGTGTCAGAGGCCATGAGGATAATCCTGCCCGAGCATCTCGGGCGTGATCAGCACAATACCCTTGGGAGAAACATAAAACCGCTTGCTGTCTTCGTCGGCATCAAACCCAATCCGGGTGCCCTCAGGAATACGGCAGCCTCGATCAATCAATGCATTGCGGATATGGCAATGACGACCGACTTCCACATCCGGATAGATAACGGAATCTGATACCTCACTGAAAGAATGCACTTTAACTTGTGAGAATAGCAGGGAATGTTTCACCAGAGCGCCGGATACGATGCAGCCTCCGGCCACCATGGAATCCACCGCCATTCCACGCCGGTTGTCATCGTCGAAAACGAATTTTGCAGGTGGCAGCTGCTCCTGGTAGGTCCATATTGGCCAGTGAGAATCGTAAAGGTTCAGTTCCGGGCTAATGCCGATCAGCTCAAGGTTTGCCTGCCAGAGTGCGTCTACGGTGCCTACGTCCCGCCAGTAGGCGGATTTGTTCTGAATCGGATTGCGGAACGGGAACGCGACCACACGCAGGCGTTTGATCACAGAGGGGATGATGTCCTTGCCGAAATCGTGGGAGGATTCCCCATCCATCTGTTGGTCGCGCATCAGTTCATCAAAAAGCACCTGGGTGCTGAACACGTAAATACCCATGGAAGCCAGCGCCTTGCCGGGTTGGCCGGGCATCGGCTTGGGCTGCTCCGGCTTCTCCACGAATTCAGTGACCCTCAGCTCATCATCGACCGACATAACACCGAACGCAGAGGCCTCATCGATTGGCACTTCGATACAGCCAACAGTGATATCGGCATCATTTTCCACGTGATGGGCCAACATGGTGCCGTAATCCATCTTGTACACATGGTCGCCCGCCAGAATCAGCACATACTCCGGCTTGTGGCTGCGAATGATGTCGAGGTTTTGAAGCACGGCATCGGCCGTTCCCTCATACCAGGAGGTCTCGATTCGCTGCTGGGCGGGTAACAGCTCCACGAATTCATCCAGTTCACCCCGCAGAAAGCCCCAGCCGCGCTGGATGTGGCGAATCAGGGAATGGGATTTGTACTGGGTGATCACGCCAACCTGGCCAATGCCCGAGTTGATGCAGTTGGAAAGTGGAAAATCGATGATCCGGAATTTGCCGCCAAAGGGCACCGCCGGTTTGGCTCGCCACTTGGTGAGATCGTGGAGGCGGGAGCCCCGTCCTCCGGCAAGAACCAGTGCAAGAGTCTGACGCGTGAGACGACTGACGAAACGCTGGGCCGTATGCATATCTGCTTCCCTGAAGAAAACCTTCCCTGTGACCGGTCGTTTAACCGCAAGGGTCTGCCACGTTTTTGACGCCTTAAACTATATTAGAACACTACCACGGAATTATGACGTAAACTTGTTTTGGGTCATTTTTTAAACAGGCCCGTTCGCGTCCAATGAACAGACGCCCAATGCGCTCCACCTGGTCAGGAACAGCACGGTCTATGGACAGTCCAACGCTCAGCGAATTCGACCTCCATCTGTTTGCAGAAGGCCGCCACTGGCATATTTACAATGTGCTTGGCGCCCACGTATGCAGCAGTCGTGGCACTGAAGGTGTCCGGTTCGCGGTCTGGGCCCCGCACGCCAAACACGTCAGTGTTGTCGGGGATTTCAACCACTGGAATTCCAGCTCCCACCCAATGGCTGCCCATGACAGCACCGGCGTCTGGTCCTGCTTTGTCCCCGGCATCGGTACTGGCGCACTCTACAAGTTTGCCATCACCACGGAAAAAGGCCATCAGCTTCTGAAAACGGACCCCTACGGCCAGGCCTTTGAGTTGAGGCCCTCCACCGCCGCCAGAGTAACTGAGCGGGGCCATTTCGGCTGGGGCGATGGCGACTGGCTTGCACGGCGAAGCCGCTGGAACTGGCAGGATTCGCCTATCTCAATTTATGAGGTTCATGCCGCCTCCTGGCGCCATCACGGGTCCGGCCGATGGCTGAACTACCGTGAGCTTGCAGACCAGCTGCTTCCCTATGTGCTGGAAATGGGCTTTACCCACATCGAGTTGTTGCCGGTCACAGAGCACCCTTTGGACGAGTCATGGGGGTACCAGACCACCGGCTACTACGCGCCGACCAGCCGTTTCGGCAGCCCGGACGATCTCCGTTACCTGATAGACCAATGCCACCGGCACAACATCGGTGTCATCCTGGACTGGGTTCCGGGTCATTTCCCTACCGATGAGTACGCCCTTGCCCGGTTTGATGGCAGCGCGCTCTATGAGCATGAAGACCCTCGCAAGGGCCGTCATCAGGACTGGGGCACGCTGATCTACAATTATGGCCGGCATGAGGTGAGGAACTTCCTGATTGGCAGTGCCCTGTTCTGGCTGGACGCCTTTCACATCGATGGGCTGCGCGTGGATGCGGTGGCGTCCATGCTGTACCTCAACTATTCCCGCAAGGAAGGCGAGTGGCTGCCCAACGAACATGGCGGCCAT
>JAWWAT010000190.1:0-6417 GCA_033721635.1 Marinobacter sp.
AGATAGACCGCCAGCCCGGTTTTCAGGGCCAACCAGAATGCAATAAACACCGCGACAAGGCCCACAACCAGCCAAACACCGCCGTTCCAGGGACCCGCCATGATTATTCCGGAACCAAGCAGCCAGCCGACCGACAGGACAACCACCAGCGCCAACACCAATTGCCCGGAGAGTCGCTCGATGGCCACCCCGTGCACGGCGGCGAGCCGTTCTCCGGCGCCACTCCCATGGCGCCAGGCCCGATTGACGTCACCGAGCACACCGCCCGGCAACACCTGGTTCAGAAACGTGGCCAGGTAGTACTCCCGGACCGCGGGACCATAGGCCAGGGGCAGCCCGAGCCGCTCCACGGTGTAGCGCCAGCGCCAGGCAGACAAAGCCACCTGAAAGACTGTAAGCGCCAATGCGGGCACCAGAACATAGGGCGAAAAGCGGACTAACTCCTGCCAAAGCGCGCTGGCATCGATCGAGCGAACCACGAATCCGATAACCACAATGGTCAGCAGCCATCGGGCAGCCAGCCGCACCTGCTTTTTTCGCCCTTCCCTCAAGGCAACTCCTCGGGAGGCAGGGCCAGCAAGTCAAAATGTCTTACGATCACCGTCAGATTCCCTTCGGACAACTGACGATTCCGTGTCTCCAGCCAACGGATCAACCGGTTATGATCGTCCGGTGACTGCTCAATGGCCGCGTCGATCCAGCCCAGCAGAAGCAGTTGGGCCAGGGTTTGGTCCCCGCTGCCCAACAACCAGGGGGATTCGTCGAGTTCAACCCGGAAACCTTCGGCAACGAGAAGGTCTTTAAGTACGGTACTGGCCTCGGGTCCAAGCGCCGCACCGATACCCTTATCGCCGTGCTGATGCTGGTTCACTAAAGTCCTGACCAGCTCATCATCAGGGTGACCGGGAGACAACTCGAACGCCCCGGCGTAGCTCAGCACAACGAGGACCGCGGACTTCCTGCGCGCAGCAGCTCGGGCCAAGGCTTCCAGCCATGGTAACGACACCAGATCAATCAGCGCCGACGCTGTTATCAGGTCCGCCTCGGGAGGGAGCTGTTGCTCCATGTTTGTTGGCGTCAGTTGAGCCGTGCGGGTTTCGAAGGGTACATCCAGGGAGTCCACACGCTGTCTGGCCTCCCGCAACAACTCGGAATCCTGATCCAGCGCCAGCCAGGTTTGAGGCACCTGCAGGGCAGGCACCAGGAACAGGACGTTGGAACCCCGGCCAGCGCCAATGTCGACAATTTGCATCGGATGGTGGCTTTCGGACGCCCAGCCATCATAGCGGTCCAGGAACCACTGATTCAGCCGATCGATCAGCTCTTTTGAGCGAGCCCGATGATCCGCTGCTTCCCGCGCCGCCAGCCAGGTGCTTGCAAATTCTGAATGCTGATGCAAACGGGCGGAAAGGTTATTGAAGTAAAGTAGCGCCTCGTTGAAGTCTCTGGCGGTATCCGCCCATGAACGGATCCGGCGGGATTCCCTTGCAGCAAGCTTGCGGGCATGGACCAGCTCGTTCGGATGTTCCAGCCAGTTTCGGAGGCGCGCCGTAAGCGCCCTGACATCGCCCGCACGATACTGAACCACACCTGGCTTCGCCGACGTGGTGGCAAGGGCCCCTCCATCGGAGGAGATAACGGGCAGCCGCTCAGCCAGTGCTTCATCAATCACCATGCCATAGCCCTCGTACAGCGAAGGCAACACGAAGAAATCTGCCTGCCGGTAGAGATCGGCAAGGTCTGTTTCGTCCACTTCACCGACCAATTGAATCCTGTCTTCCAGGCCGGCTTCTTCAATGGCCCCACGCACCTGTTGACTGTATTCCGGATCACGACTGTCAGAACCCGCCATGGTGCAGCGCCAGGGCAAGGCTCTCAGGTTTTCCAGCGCCTCTACCAATTGGTGCTGGGCCTTTCTTGGTGACAAATGGGCGACGCAGAGAATATGGGGGATGTCGTTGCCAGAGATCTCGCGCTGGGACTTGGGCTCGAGGGCTCTGGTCACGCCCGGCTCAGCTACGCGAATGGCCTCGGCCGGCACATCGTAATCCGCCAGACAGGCGGCCGTGTGCTGGCTGGTGGTAATAACACCTCTCACGAAACCCAGCGACCGTTTTTCGGACTCCAAAAACCACTGCCTGTCGGCTTCGCTGATGCCTGTCTCGTCAGCAAGGGGGTGATGCACAAGGGCAATCAGGTTCAGACGCTGGGAATGCTTTTCGACGATCTCCGGCAGGCCACCCATGGCAAGGCCATCGAGTACCGCGGAAGTGCCATCGGGGAAGCCCGCAAGCCGCTCATCCATCGAGTTGCGGGCGACTTTGTCCGGGCGCGGAAACTGTCCGGCCAAACCGCTTACCCGGGCCACACAACCCTCATCACACAGTGCCGCTACCAGCTTGCGCACATACCGGTAACCGCCGGTGTTCTGCTGCGGATTGCCCGGCACCAGAAATTCGACGAATGCCGGCGCGTCAGATTCCGGCATGGTAGCTGGCCCAGGCAATGTGGGATTCAGAGAGGGTGACCTTCAGGCTGACGATGCCCTTCCCCGTTTCACCCAAACGGCCCCCATGGATGGCTGCCGCCATCCGGTCGAATATCAGTTTGGCCATGAACTCAGTAGTGGTATTGCGGCCTCTCAGTTCCGGCAACTCGTCCAGGTTCTGCATGTTGAATTCGGAGAGAACGTTCTTCAGAAGCTCGGAAGCCAGTCCGATGTCGACTACCAGGTCGTCCTTGTCCAGTTGGTGACGCTCGAAGGTCACGTCCACCACATAGGTGGCACCATGAACCTTCTGCGCAGGGCCAAAGATCTCTCCGTTAAAGCTGTGGGCAATCATCATGTGGTCCCGGACCGTCAAGCCGAACATAGTTTCTCCTTAGCCAGTCATTTTGGATTATCAGTAAACCACGCGATGGCAGAGAGTGTCCCTGCCATCAATCAGAATTCGAGCCATGGATTTTGGCAGGTCATCGAACCGGCACTCGCCGGTAATCAGGGCATCCAGTACATCGTCCTGGAGCAATTCCAATGCGAGCGCCAGGCGTTTGCGATAGTCCCACCGGGGGACGCGAGAGGGCACAATCTGGCCCACCTGGCTGGATTTCAGGGTGAGGCGCCGGGGATGAAATGCGGCACCCAGAGGTGCAGACACCAACTGATCCCCGTACCAGCTCATTTCAACAATGGTGGCTTCCTGTCCGGCCAGTGCCAGGGCCGTTTCCAGGCCCGACGGGTGGCCACTGGCGTGGATCACCAGGTCGTGATCATCGGAGCCGGATTCACTGCTGAAGGTCAACCCCAGCTGTTCTGCAACGGCCTGTCTCTCCGGATTTGTATCGATCGCCGTGACCCGCGTTCCCGGAATGCGGCTGGCGAGCCACGCAACGAGCAGACCAACCACACCGAGACCAACCACGGCAATGCGGTCACCCACCGCAGGTGCACCGTCCCAGAGTCCGTTGACCGCGGTTTCCATATTGGCCGCAAGAATCGCTCGCTCGGCTGGCAGGTCTTTCGGCAGAGGCGTGAGGGCCGACGCCGGCACCCGATAACGATCCTGGTGCGGGTATAGGCAGAAAACCGTTTGCCCGACGAGTTCGACAGGCCCTTCAATGACCTCACCGACGTTGGCGTAACCGTACTTCAACGGCCAGGGAAAATCACCGGCCTGGAAGGGTGCCCGCATTGCCGAGTATTCACTCCTCGGGACCCGGCCATGGAAAACCAGGGATTCGGTACCCCGACTGATGCCCGAATAGAGAGCCTGAACCGTGACCAGCTCGTCCTCCGCATCAGTGCCTTGAGCCTCAAGCGGCGTATCCTGAATCTCGCCCCTGCCAGCTCCGGTTACCCACCAGGCTCGGGCTTCAGTCTCGGTACGGGGGATGTCACGGTCACGGTGCAAAGCGAACTCCTTTCCTGGCAGTGGTTCTGGCGGCATTGCTCGTCGCCCTTCCCGGGCTGAACCTTGAGGTCTGAACGCGGTCAATGCTCGTAAGCACACTCAGACATATCAACTATAGTCAGTGTACAGCGCATCCGGGGTGTTTGATGCCTGCAAACCTATACGCTGGAGTTCAGTGATGGATTCTAACGGCCATTCAGCTTCACAAAGGGTTCCCCTGCCGCTGGACCTCGCCTGGGGTTTTGGTCTTGTCGCCCTACTTTGCCTGGCCACCGGCTGGTTGGCCTCTCCTCCCATTCTTTTTTACGCGCTAGCCGCTGCGCTTTATCTCGGATTGTGTGGCCTCGTTACTCGTTATTGGCCTGAGACCCGTGACTTTGGCTGGGCAAACCGGGCGACGCTTTTAAGGGGCTGCCTGGTGATTGTTCTGGTGGCTCTGGCCCCCTTCGCCGGAAGCCTGGCCAACAGCCTCTGGTTGTATGGCTGGATGGCGCTGTTGGCTCTGATTCTGGACGGAGTGGATGGCAAGGTTGCACGAGCCACCGGCTCCCAGAGTGACTTCGGCGCCCGCTTCGACATGGAGCTGGACGCCCTGTTTATTCTCGGCCTCAGTATTGCTGTTCTGGCGCTGGGCAAGGCGGGCATCTGGGTGTTGGCCCTCGGCCTGGTTCGCTACGCCTTTGTTGCGGCCAGCCACTTTGCCGATTGGCTGAACGCGCCGCTGCCGGAGAGTTTCAGACGGAAGACGATCTGCGTCTGGCAGATCGTCACCCTGCTGGTGGCAGTGCTGCCGCCGGTCAATACGCTGTTTGCCAGTGCCACGCTTGCAACCGCCCTGACGCTGCTTGTGTGGTCGTTTTTCCTGGATATTCGCTGGCTTTATCAAAGGAGACATCACCATGATGTTCATTAACCGGAAAACCATCACCCGTTCTGCCATCGCCCTGCCTGCGGCCCTCGCTTTGAGCCCGGCCGCCATGGCCGAGCCGCAAAATTTTGTTGTCGACGACGAGCACTTCTCGATGTTCTTCGAGATCATGCACATCGGTTATGCCCCGGTAATGGGTATGTTCCGGGAAGTCGAGGGCGAGTTCGTTTATGACGAGGAAGCCAGGGAACTGAAATCCGGGAAGCTGGTGTTCCAGAGTGACAGCGTGTTTACCAACCACAAAAAGCGGGACGAGCACGTTCGAAACGAAGACTTCCTCGATAGCAAAGAGCATCCGGAGATTACCTTCACCATTACCGACTTTGAAACCACCGGCGAAAACACCGGCAAGGTAACCGGGGACCTGGAGCTGCTGGGCCAGACCCGGCCCGTGGTGCTGGACGTAACCCTGAACAAAGCTGATGTTTACCCATTCGGTCACGAGGAATACACGCTCGGGATTAGCGCTTCCACCACGCTGAAACGCAGTGAATGGGGTATGACCTATGGCCTCGATGGTGAAATGGTCGGTGATGAAGTCAAGTTGCACTTTGGCTTCGAGGCCATTCGGGAGTCAGGCTGGCTCTGATTTCTGACTCCAGGTTCCGGGCGACTGGAATGTGACCCGGCGCACAACACGGACACATTCTGTTACACAATCAGGCCGGATTTTTGGGCTGCGGCGTAATTCCCGTTATGTTTAAGGCAACAACAATAAAACAGGGACCTGCCGCATGCCCGGTAAGGCTTTTTTACTGCTGACAATGGTCACCGCTGGTGTGGTTGGCACCGGCTATTTGCTGTCCGCCGACAACCACACCCGATTCAGTTGGCTCACCGAGCTGGCCGTCAGCGCTGAATCCGCGCCCGTTCAGAACGCAATGCCGGCAAAGCAATCGGCCAGCGCCGCCGCACAACAGCCCGAGCCACCAACAGACAACGCCCTTGGCTTCATGCTGGCCAGCGTTGCCGACCAGTACGCTGAGTCCACCCGTTATCCTGTCTGGTCGGTGCCTTTAAGCCCTGAACAGGCCAACGCGTACCGTGGCAATCATTATGAGCCCGTCAGCCTCCCGCTGGAGGGTGACGGTCAGTTCACGGTCACGCTCGAGAAATACCGGTTTACAGAGGGGGAACAGATCCTTGTCGCTGCGGCCATCCAGGGACCTCAAGTAATTGACCGCTCTCTTTCGGCAACCCTCGAAAGACCGGAAAGCCGGGATGCAGTCGCCAGCACCACACTGGAGCAAGCCGGTTCGCCGGGTTACTTCGAGGGCGTACTGTCCGCCGATGAATCACCGGGGGAATACCGACTGATCGTCGAAGCCCGGCTTGACGGCAAACCGGTTCGCCATGCCTCAACGCTTACCATTGAACCCTATCTGGGGGACTTTGAGGGGCTGGGAGATGCCCGCATCAGTGACAACAATCTGGTTATCCCCGTTCGGTTCTCACCGCGGGATTCCGGCTTTTACGCGCTCTCGGCCCAGCTTTATATCGGTCAGCGCCCGGTTGCCCAGCTGCAGATGGAGAGACGGCTGGATGGCACTTCAAACACCATCAACCTGAAGGCACACG
>JAWWAT010000191.1:0-6416 GCA_033721635.1 Marinobacter sp.
ACTGTCCGGCGCGGTATTCCGCCTGCCAGCGCTGGTGAACGTCGCCCGCGAAGTCGAGGGACACCGCCAGATCTTCCGAGTACAAACGGACAACGGCTGCGTTCAGGCTCTCAATATCAAGCGCCAGGTCAGATACGGGATTGCCCTCTGGCGCGACCGGATAATAGCCCTTGGCCAGGGTGAACAGTTTCTCGATTTCCTCGACGCCCCAAGTGGCATTCCAGATGGCGATGGGCAGGGATTCAAGCTTACTGTCGATGGCACCGGTAAGCTCTTCGGCAAATTCCTCATCCTCTATGTCCGGCAGGCAGTCCCTGGCTGCTTCGATAAACCGGATTTCATATCGCAAACGGTTCAGGGGCTGCATCACCCGCCCCATGACCGAGGTTTTCTCCCCAACCACGTACTGGAGTTCACAACCGTAAAGCGAAAGAAAGTCAAGCATCCCCATTTCCAGCTCGGGCATGGGCAATACCCGGTCGCGGCGGCGGGGTAGCTGGCTTGCAGAAGGGATATCAGAAAACTCTGGATCGGTCTCCAGTACCCGGGCCACCCGCTCCACGTATTCATCCATCATGGGGCGGGCGTCAGAGAAAGGGTCACAACCGGCAAGAAGCACGACGAGAACCGGCACAACGATTCTGCAAAATCCGGTTCCGGGCATTCATTCCTCCTGCATTGCGTAACAGTGCCGCTGACCTAGCGCTTTTGCAGCAGGGTATCGACCTCCGCAAAATCACGTGCCACAAAACGTTTGGTTTCCGGCAGATCCCCCTCGCGAACAAGCCAGGCGGTTTGCATGCCGGCTTCCTCGGCTGCCTCAAGCTCGGCTTCCACATCTGACAGGAACAACACTGTCGCCGCCTCGACGCCCAACTCCGACAGGATATTGCGGTATGAGGCGGCCTCTTTCTTGCCACCGATACGAGTATCGAAGTAGCCGGAGAAGAACGGCGTAAAGTCGCCCTCCGTGGTGAAACCGAAAATCAGCTTCTGGGCCTTGACCGATCCTGATGAGTATACGAACAAACGCAGTCCCCGATCATGCCAGCGCTGCAGGTAATCGGCTGCATCGGCGTAGATATGGCCCTTCAGCTCGCCCTGCTGATACCCCTGCTCCCAGACCATGCCCTGGAGCGCCTTCAGCGAGGTTTCCTTTCGGTCTTCCCGGATCCAGTTTTTCAGCACCTTGATCAGGCCTTCAACATCCTCACGGTCAACACCTGAGACCTCCGCCACTGCATCCAGCTGCTCGGACACCGCGGGATTGTCCTGATGCTGGTCACGGACAAAACCCGGCAGGTGCTCGCTGGCGTAGGGGAACAGGACATCATGGACAAAAGAAATAGAGCTGGTAGTCCCTTCGATGTCGGTCAGCACAACCCGAATCATTCCGCCGCTCCTGCCAGCGCCTCGTAACGGGGCAACCTGCTGGCGATGTCTTCACCGGTAAAATCGGCGACCCAGCCTTCCGGATTGGTGAACAGGCGAATGCAGGTAAACGCCGGTTCCGGTCCCATGTCGAACCAGTGTCGTGTGCCGTCAGGCACGCTGATCAGATCGTTCTTCTGGCAGAGAACGGCAAACACTTCGTTGCCGAAGTGCAGGTAAAAGAGGCCCTGGCCACGGACAAAGAAACGAATTTCGTCTTCACTGTGGGTGTGCTCATCCAGGAACTTTTGCCGAAATGCATCTTTCTGCGGATTGTCCGGGTTAAGGCTGATCACATCCGCAGACTGAAAACCACACTCCTCTCTCAGTTTCGACACTTCCTCGCTGTAGGCTTCCAGGATGTCTTCCTGGGTCGCATCAGCGGGCAGATCTTTGGTTGGCCACTGCTCGTAGCGCACACCGTGGCGGGCAAGAAGTTCCCGTATTTCTTCCGGGTTCTCGGTCACTGTGTGTGCCTTCTCAGGCTGGCTATGGTCAAAAATACTCAAGGTGGTCATGGGCGAACCCTCATGGTTTCAAGCTCACATTCAAACAGGAATTCAAAGGCCTCGACATGGCGCAGGCAGTCGGCCATGGTTTTGCCCCAGGTATACAGGCCGTGGCCGCGAATCAGATACCCGGGCTGTTCGGGGTGCTCCCGGAACCAGTCCCGGGTCTGTTCAGCCAGCGCGTCGATATCCTGGGTGTTGTCGAACACCGGAACGGTCAGAACCGATTCGTGGGTGTCAACACCGGTAAACGCCTTCTGAAGTTCGTAGCCCTCCAGCTTCAGCGGATGGCCGGCTTCCAGCAAGCGGCTGAGAACCGTTGCCTTTACCGAGTGCGTGTGAAGCACCGCCCCAACTTCCGGAAACACCTCGTATAAAACCGTATGCAGACGGGTCTCTGCCGAGGAGCGACAGTCACTCTGCACCGGGCGACCCGCCGAATCCACCACCATGACATCGCCGGCACCCAACTGCCCCTTGTGACGGCCAGAAACGGTTATGGCAATGTATTCCCCGTCTATGCGGGCGGAATAGTTGCTGCTGGTTGCTGGTGACCAACCCTGCTGGTACAGGAAACGGCCAGCCTCAACAATTGCGTCTGCAGCGACTGCGTATCGGGTTACATCAAACACGAGCTCTCTCCCGGGTTTCAGAGTGCTTACAACACTCCCATCGCCGCCATTATAGGGACGAAGCAGCGCCCCGCAAATGATGCCTTGCAGAGATCAGGTCTGCGACAATGGAGACAGCAATTTCGGCCGGCGTCTTGCTCGGAATATCAACACCAATGGGGGCTCGCAAGCGTTTCAGTGCGTCTTCTTCAAGCCCCAGGGAGGCAAGCCTTTCCCGCCGGGCTTCCGAGGTTTTTCTGGACCCCATGGCTCCGATGTAAAAGGCCTTGGAGTGAAGAGCTGCAAGCAAGCCCATATCGTCGATGCGCGGATCATGTGCCAGGGCCAGAATGCCCGACCAGGCGTCGCCAAACTGGGCCGAGATCAGATCATCGGGCAGGCGCCGGTCCAGCGGTATCTGATCCGAACTCCAGCCGGCGGCAAAGGTCTCCCTGGGTTCGCAGAGGGTTACGGCAAATTCTGCCGCCGTCGCGAACTCATAAACGTAACGGGCAACCTCTCCAGCGCCGATCAACAATAGTCGGCATTCGGGCTGCAAGGCGTGGATAAGCTTCTCGCCATCAAAGCAAACCGACTTGCCGGTCATGGGCACGGAATGCTCCAGGGCCGCAGCACCTTTCATGGGTACGTGACGTACCACCGGCTCGCGATCGCGCAAAGCACCCGCCAGGGCCTGGATGTGATCAAGCCCTGAATGGCCTTGCAGGGGTTCGATCAGAAGCCGGATCCTGCCGCCGCACGGCAGTTGGAAATGGTCCCGGTCATCATCGGTGATTCCGTAATCAACGAATACAGGAAGGTCTGGCCCGTTTTCCGCTGTGCGACGCAGAAGATCCTCTTCAAGGCAGCCACCGGATACCGAACCGCTCCAGTGACCGGATTCAGCAATCGCCAGCCAGGAGCCGACCGGGCGTGGCGAGGAACCCCAGGTCTCGACGATAGTGCACAGCCAGACGCGCTGCCCGGTCTGCAGCCAGTCAGACATCCGGTCTATGACTGCCTGCCGGCCGGTAGCAACCGAATGGGCAACGTTTGACTCAGGCATTGGCTTGCAAGGGCAGATTTCGCTGGCGTTTGCCGTTAAGAGCGAACAGCGCATTACCCAGAGCCGGGATCACCGGAGGCACGCCCGGCTCACCAACACCGGTCGGCGACTCGCTGCTATCAACAATATCCACCACCACCTCCGGGCGCTCGTACTGCCTCATCACCGGATAATCGTGGAAGTTACTCTGCTGGACCTCGCCATTCTTCAGCGTGATTTCACCGTAGAGCGCTGCGGTCAGGCCGAACAGAATGCCGCCCTCGATCTGATCTTCAACGATGCTCGGGTTCACCACCTGACCGCAGTCCACCGAACAGGTGACCTTGTAAACTCGAACGGCGCCATTCTCAATTCCGGCTTCCACCACCTGCGCCACGTAGGTACCAAAACTCCGGAACAACGCGAGCCCCAGGGCCCGACCCTCTGGCGCGGGCGATTGCCAATTGGCGAGCCGGGCAGCCCTATCAAGCACCTGGAGGTGCCTTGGCTCGTGGGAAATCAGGCGTCGCCGGAACTGGTAAGGATCCTCACCTGCTTCATGGGCAAGCTCGTCCATGAAGGTTTCGACGGCAAACCCGTTGTGCGAAAAGCCCACCGAACGCCACCAGGTAATCGGAATGCCGGGATCGGTGTGGGTGTGACGGATATCGATATTGGCCACCCGGTAGGGATACTCGATGGCGCCTTCAATCGCGGAGTGATCTTTCGGCGTGGCAATACCCTCGGCCATCAGCCCGACCGAGCCCAGCGTGTCGTACATGAACTTTGGTGCCCAGGGATACTGCGCAGGCGCAGCATTACGGACATACCAGTCCAGAATCTGCGGGCCCACGATCTGGTGATGCCAGCCCGTCAGCTCGTTACCCGAGAGGCTGGCTTTCATGCGGTGCAGCATTGCCGGACGATAGAGGTCGTGGCGGGTGTCTTCTTCCCGGGACCAGATAACTTTAACCGGCAGCCCGATGCGATAGGCCACGGCCGCCGCTTCCTCTATGTAATCCTGGGTCAGCCGACGGCCAAAACCGCCGCCGAGAAAGGTGGTATTGATAGTGATGTCGTCGGGCCCCAGATCGGTCACCCTGGCTGCCGCGATCCGACCCAGATCCGGCGCCTGGGTGGGGGCCCACACGTCCATCCGGTCTCCCCGGTACCAGGCCGTAGCGTTCATGGGCTCCAGCGTCGCGTGGGCAAGGTAGGGCTGGGCGTACTCGGCTTCTATGACCCGGTCACCGGCCTCTATGGCGCTGGCAAAACTGCCTTCACTGCGCTCGGACTCTCCGGGATCGTCGTCCGCTGCGGAGCGATAGGAATCAAACACATCGTCTGTCGACAAAGACACGGCATCCGAGAAATCCCAATCTATCTGGAGCACGTCCTGGGCCTTCCGGGCTCGCCAGTACTTGTCTGCAACCACGGCGATGCCGCGCTCGATCTCGACGACATCAAGGACCCCCGGCATTGCCCGGACCTGATCACCATTAAAATTCCGGACCCGCCCTCCACGGCGTGGGGACCGGGAAACCACCCCGTAAACCATGTCGGGGAGATCCACATCGATCCCGTAGACCGCAGTTCCCGTTGACTTGGCCCGGGCATCCAGTTTGCCTGTCTGTTTGCCGATGTACTTCCATTCACTCTGCGGCTTGAGGGCAATGTCACCCCGCACCACCTCTTTGGCAGCCAGCTCCACTAGCTTGCCATAGGCCATGGAATCGATACCGTTCGGGTGCACCACCCGCCCTTCACTGGCGTGGCACTCAGCCGCGTTGACGCTCCAGACCCGGGCGGCGGCCAAAACCAGCATCTGCCGGGCTTCCGCACCGGCCATTCGCAGAGGTTCCCAGCTGGTTGCAACACTGGTACTGCCACCGGTGAGCTGAAGCTTGTAAAGAGGATTTCGATACTCCGGCGCCACGGGCGCGAAACGGGGCGTTATCCGCTCCGGCTGGATCTCAAGCTCCTCAGCGATGAGCGTCGTCAATCCGGTATAGGTGCCCTGCCCCATTTCGACCCGCGCCAGGGTAAAGAAGACTTCATCATCGGTGGTCAGCTCAAGCCAGGCATCGGGTCGCCACTCACCCGTATCAGGCTCGTAGCCGGTCTGGATTCCGGCACAGCCCGGCAACGTCATTGAGACCATCAGACCGCCAGAGGCTCCGGCACTAACCTTGAGAAAGTTCCGTCGGTTCATGGCCATATTACACCGCCCGTCCCTGTCTGCTGGCTGACAACTCAGCACCAGCGACGGATTCCACGGCTGCAATGATCCGGGAGTAGGTTCCGCATCGGCACAGGTTGCCTGTCATGGCGGCGACGATTTCATCCCGTGACGGGGTCGGGTTGTTGGCCAGCAAGTGGGCCGCACTCATGATCTGGCCAGACTGGCAGTAGCCGCACTGGGGAACACCATGCTCTATCCAGGCCTCCTGCAGGGCATGAAGCCGATCACCATCAGTCAGCCCTTCGATCGTGACCACCTCGCCGCCCGCAGCCATTTCAACCGGGGTGGAACAGGAGCGCACAGGCTGCCCGTTCAGGTGCACCGTGCAGGCGCCACACAGTCCCGCACCACAACCGAATTTGGTGCCCTTGAGCCCCAATTCATCGCGCAACACCCAGAGAAGCGGCGTATCCCGCTCAATGTCGAGCGACCGCTCATTGCCGTTGACTGTCAGGCTCACGGCCATCCCAATTCTCCCTAATTATGCCGGCCTTGACGCCGGGTTTATTGTTATGGCCAATCCTGCCGCAGAGGCTCAGATTTCATTTGACGACTTCTTTGCCCTCCGAGTCGACCCA
>JAWWAT010000192.1:0-6348 GCA_033721635.1 Marinobacter sp.
CCGGGGCTTTTTTATTTTGGATCGAGGCCCTGCTGTGCACTACATAGGCCCCCATGTGACAAGCTTGCCAACGGCAAGCGCAGGACGCGGGAGCGCAGCGACGGCGGGCCCAAAGGGCCGAAGGCCAAAGGCCTGAGCAATGTAGGTCATCGTCAGGCTCCTAATACCCAAACCCCAGCATCCTTGATGCTGGGGTTTTTTATTGCCTGAATTTCAGGCCCTCACTCACCTCAACCCGGTGATATACTCTCTCCATAACGAACGAAATCTCAGAATGGAGCCTGCCAATGCCTGCCGCCGATCACCTGGTCATCTTCGATACAACGCTCCGTGATGGTGAGCAAAGCCCCGGTGCCACCATGAACAAGGCGGAGAAGCTCCGGATTGCGAAAGCCCTAGAAAAACTTCGGGTCGATGTTATTGAAGCGGGCTTCGCGATTGCCAGTCAGGGTGACTTCGAAGCGGTGAAAGCGATTGCGGAAACCATCAAGGAGTCCACCATCTGCAGTCTTGCCCGGGCGCTTGATAAAGATATTGATCGTGCGGCGGAAGCTATAAGGCCGGCACAGCGCGGCCGTATCCATACGTTTATCGCCACATCGCCCATTCACATGAAGCACAAGCTGCAGATGCAGCCGGATGAAGTGGTAGAACAGGCCGTTCGCTCGGTTAAGCGCGCCCGGAGTCATGTTGACGACGTTGAGTTCTCCTGCGAGGACGCGGGGCGCTCTGAGCTGGACTTCCTGTGCCGGATCATTGAAGCAGCCATTGATGCCGGCGCCACCACGATCAACATTCCGGATACAGTGGGCTATGCGATTCCCGAACAGTTCGGTGAAACCATCCGTCAGCTCATGAACCGGATTCCAAATGCCGACAAGGCCATCTTTTCGGTGCATTGCCACAACGATCTCGGCCTGGCAGTTTCCAACTCTCTGGCTGCTGTCTCCCAGGGCGCGCGCCAGGTGGAATGCACCATCAATGGGTTGGGCGAACGTGCAGGTAACGCAGCGCTCGAGGAAATTGTGATGGCGGTTCGCACCCGCCAGGATCTGTTCCACATCGACACCCGCATTGATACCCAGCACATCGTGCCTGCGTCGCGCCTGGTGTCCACGATTACCGGGTTTCCGGTACAGCCGAATAAGGCCATCGTTGGCGCCAATGCTTTTGCCCACGAGTCCGGAATTCATCAGGATGGGGTTCTGAAGCATCGGGAAACCTATGAAATTATGCGGGCCCAGGATGTGGGGTGGCACACCAACAGCCTTGTGCTGGGTAAACACTCTGGCCGCAATGCCTTCCGCACCCGTTTGCTGGAGCTCGGAATTCAGTTTGAGACCGAGACGGAGCTGAATGAGGCCTTTACACGGTTCAAGGCGCTGGCAGATCTGAAACATGAGATTTTCGATGAGGATCTGCAGGCAATCGCCAGCGATACCCGCCAGAAAGAGGAGGATGGCCGGTACGGACTGGTCTGCATGCAGGTATGCTCCGAAACCGGTGTGGTGCCCAAGGCTAATCTGACTCTTACGGTGGACGGCAAAGAACACAAGGTTGAGGCAGAGGGCAGTGGGCCGGTCGATGCCACGTTCAAGGCAATCGAATCCCTGGTGGATTCCGGCTGCAACCTTCAGCTCTATTCCGTCAATAACATCACCAGTGGCACCGATGCCCAGGGTGAGGTGACTGTACGCCTGGAGCGTGGTGGCAGGATCGTTAACGGGGTAGGAGCTGATACTGATATCATCATCGCGTCCGCCAAGGCCTACATAGAGGCACTGAATCTCATCAGCAAGGGTGGCATTAGACAGCATCCCCAGGTTGCGGACGTTTGAGAGTTGAAATTCGGTGAATCCCGACAGGCAAAGTGAATGATTGGATCGGAAGCAGAGCGTCAGTTTTACCTGGGAGCGGCCGGCATTCGTATGTGGTATGCCCGGCAACCGTTGCCGGGCGCGGCGCCCAGTCCCGACTTTGAGTTTCCTGAGGAAACTGATGCTCCGAAAGCAGTCCCTGGGATGGCTGAGCCCATAACCCGACCGGAAAAAGGTTCCGGCCGCTCTGCTCCGGCAAAGCCGTCAGTGCCGGATCGGACTGAGGGTGTCGCACGCATAGCAGATTTGCAGGCACTCATGGAGGGTGAGCCCGGCAGTCCTGGAAAAGCCTCCCGAAAGCCTCCTGAGTCGCCCTCCTTGCCGGAAGCGGATGTTCGGGAGTCGCAGCCGTCACAGGAGAAGTCAGAGAGATCGTCCGTGATCCCCTCTGAAAGCGTCAACCTCATGATCTGGGCCGGCACCCATGTGGCGCTGATTGGGGGCATGTCGGCGGATGCCAGCGTTCGTCTGCAAGAAACCCTTGCGATGAATATTCTCAAGAGCCTGGGGGAGAACCAGTCGCGGGTTCTGGGGAATGTGTCCTGGCCTATTTTTAACAATCTGTTGGTGCCCGGGAATTCCGGGCATGACTTTGTTGAGGTAATGCGCAGTGTTCTGTCTGGTCTGGAGAGTCAGCAGGTTGTAGTTCTGCAGGGCTCCGGAGGCTCAGATCAAAACTGGCTGTTGGAAGCGCTTGGTCGCGATGATGTGGTTCAGTTTCCGCAGACCCTGGCCGAGATTGCCGGTAATCCGGCACTAAAACGATCGCTATGGCAGCAAATAAAGCCTCTGGTTGCCCGTTAATGCCGTATCCGGAAACCTACCAGAAAGTCCTTGACGCCGATCTGGTCGTTCGGCCTCTGGCGTCGGGGGACGTGCCGGCTGTACTTGATATAGAGCGCCAGGGTTATTCCCACCCATGGAGCGAGTCGGTGTTTCTTGATTGTTTCAAGGACAACTATCGGCTCTGGGGTGCCTGTCATGGCGATAGGCTTATGGCCTATGCTGTCGTGGCCTATATGGTTGATGAAGCGCACCTGCTGAATATCTGCGTCCACCCGAGTGCCCGCGGTGAGGGCGTGGGGCGCTACCTCCTGAGGCACGTCCTGGCAACCGCAGCCCATGAAGGTATGTCCCAGCTGTTGCTCGAGGTCAGGGTCAGCAATCATGCCGCGCTCGCTTTGTACCAGAGCGAGGGTTTTGAGGAGATCGGGCTGAGACCCGGGTACTACCCGGCCGCCAACCGGCGAGAGGATGCCCGTGTTCTGATGCGTGCGCTTGGTCAGTGAACGCTTCAGTGCGAGTTAGCGTCACGGCAGCATAGGGCCTATAATGGCCGCCTTTTCCAGTACATCAGATTCAGGTTGCTTTTCGATTATGTCTAACCTTTCCCAGGAAGTGGCCAAGCGCCGCACCTTTGCCATTATTTCGCACCCCGATGCCGGTAAAACCACCATTACCGAGAAGGTGCTTCTGTTCGGACAGGCCATTCAGAAAGCCGGTACCGTCAAGGGAAAGAAGTCCGGCCAGCACGCCAAGTCTGACTGGATGGAAATGGAGAAAGAGCGGGGCATTTCGGTAACCACGTCCGTGATGCAGTTTCCCTATGGTGGCAAGCTGGTGAACCTGTTGGATACGCCAGGCCACGAAGATTTCTCCGAAGATACCTATCGGACCCTGACAGCGGTGGACTCCTGCCTGATGGTGATTGACAGCGCCAAGGGCGTCGAGGAGCGAACCATCAAGCTGATGGAAGTGACCCGCCTGCGGGATACGCCGATCATCACTTTCATGAACAAGCTGGACCGTGATACCCGGGATCCGGTGGAGCTGATGGATGAGGTTGAGGAAGTCCTGAAGATCGCCTGCGCGCCCATCACCTGGCCCATCGGCATGGGCAAGGGCTTCAAGGGTGTTTATCACCTGCTCCGGGATGAAGTTATTCTCTATCAGTCGGGTCAGGGACACATGATTCAGGACAAGCGGGTTATCTCGGGTCTTGATAACCCGGAGCTGGATGAGGCGATCGGCGCCTATGCGGACGATCTGCGTGACGAAATTGAGCTGGTCAAAGGCGCGTCCCATGAGTTTGATCAGGAAGCCTTTCTTGCTGGGGAGTTGACGCCAGTATTTTTTGGTACCGCACTGGGCAACTTCGGTGTCGATCATATGCTGGACGGTCTGGTGGAGTGGGCCCCCGCGCCGCAACCGCGAGAAACCGACCAGAGGCTGGTACAGCCTGCCGAGGACGGCTTTTCAGGGTTTGTGTTCAAGATCCAGGCGAACATGGATCCGCAGCACCGCGATCGCGTTGCGTTCCTCCGCATTGTCTCAGGCAGTTACAACCAGGGCATGAAGGCCCGTCATGTGCGCATCGGCAAGGAAGTCCGTTTTTCCGACGCGCTGACCTTCATGGCCGGCGACCGCGAGCACGCCGATCAGGCCTTTGCCGGCGATATCATCGGCTTGCACAATCATGGCACCATCCAGTTGGGTGATACCTTCACCGCCGGCGAGGACATGAAGTTCACCGGTATCCCGAACTTTGCTCCGGAACTGTTCCGCCGGATTCGCCTGAAAGACCCGCTCAAGGCCAAGCAGCTGCAGAAAGGGTTGATCCAGCTGTCGGAAGAGGGTGCCGTACAAGTATTCAGGCCGCTGCGTAACAACGATCTTATTGTTGGTGCTGTAGGGGTTCTGCAGTTCGACGTGGTGGTCAGTCGTCTGAAAAGTGAGTACAAAGTTGAGGCGATTTATGAGCCGATCAACGTGGCCACGGCGCGCTGGGTGACCTGCAGTGATGAGCGGAAGCTGGACGAGTTTCAACGCAAGAACAACGATAACCTGGCCCTTGATGGCAGTGACCGGCTCGCCTATATCGCTCCGACCATGGTGAACCTGAACCTGGCCCAGGAAAGGTATCCGGACATCCAGTTCCACAAGACCCGGGAGCATTAACGGTTCCGGGCGGAGGTGACTGTGCAGCTGATCGACGCCCATTGCCATTTTGATTTTCCCCAGTTCGATGGCCGCCGCGATACGGAGCTTGAGAAGGGCCGATCGCGCGGAGTTCGCGGGCTGGTGATACCCGGTGTCCGGCGACCGGACTGGGACCGGGTTCGCGAGACAGCGCTGGCTTACGATGGTCTGTTTTACTGTCTCGGTATTCATCCCTGGTTCGTGGATGAGCACTCTGAAGACGATCTGGCTGAGCTGCGCCGGCTTCTGGAACGCCATCCCGAGCGCTGCGTGGCTATCGGTGAGTGTGGGCTCGATCGCCTTCGGGGCAGCCTGGAGGCGCAGTGGCCGTGGTTTGAGTCGCAGGTGGCGCTGGCTGACGAACTGAGCATGCCCCTGGTGATTCACTCAGTAAAGACCCATGACGAAGTGCACAGCCTGCTCAACCGCCGGCAGTGGGGAGGTCGGGCCTTGCTTCACGGTTTTAGTGGGAGCTTTCAGCAGGCCAGCAAGTTGGTTGACCTCGGGTGTTTCATCGGCGTGGGGGGTGTGATCACCCATCCCCGTGCCCGAAAGACCCGCGATGCAATCGCAAGGTTGCCACTGGAGGCGCTGGTGCTTGAAACGGATGCGCCGGACATGGCGCCGGAGGGCGTCCCGCAGGGCCAGAACTCCCCACGGTATCTGCCTGATATTCTGAACGTCCTCGCGGAGATCCGTGGTGGGACGCCGGAGCAACTGGCGCCGGAGCTTCTGGACAATGTATCCCGGTTATACGGGTGGTCCGGCGACGGTATAGGGGAATAACGAAACGAATCGACACAGGGTTGGCTTTCCCGGGTGGTTCGAGTATACTTCGCGCCCTGGCTTTTCAAGGCGATGTCATTATCTCAGCCCCGAATGATGACAGCGCAACACAGGTATGGAACCTCCTCCGGATGCCTTGCATTTACCGGTGGTGGTTTTTAACGTTTCTTATATAGCGTTCAAGGCGGAATCAATGAAGACTCTGAGTGCGAAACCAGAAACAGTAAAACGTGACTGGTACGTTGTAGACGCAGCCGGCAAGACGCTGGGTCGTCTGTCAACCGAAATCGCCCTACGTCTGCGGGGCAAGCATAAGCCTGAGTACACCCCTCACGTAGACACTGGCGATTACATTGTTGTGATCAACGCGAGCCAGGTGCGGGTTACCGGCAAGAAGGCATCTGACAAGATGTACTACAGTCATACCGGCTTTCCGGGTGGAATCAAGTCCATCAACTTCGAGAAGCTGGTCGACAAGGCTCCCGAGCAAATCATTCAGAAGTCTGTCAAAGGCATGCTTCCGAAAGGGCCGCTCGGTCGCGCCATGTTCAAGAAGCTGAAAATCTATGCCGGCGCTGAGCATCCTCATGCAGCCCAGCAGCCCAAAGAACTCGACATTTAACGGAAGGCGGATATGTCTGTAGCACAAAATTACGGTACTGGTCGCCGCAAGACATCCACGGCTCGGGTTTTTATCAAGCCGGGA
>JAWWAT010000193.1:0-6343 GCA_033721635.1 Marinobacter sp.
AACAAGTTCAAGGCCCGGATCAAGATTCTGGTAAAAGCGCTCACGCCCGAAGGCTTTGCCGAAAAAGTGGAAGCCGAGTGGCAGCACATCAAGGATTCCCCCACCCGGCTGACACCGGATGCTGTTCAGCGTATCCAGGGCTATTTTACCGAGCCTGATTACGCAGAGATTGATAATGCGACCGATCTGCTGGCCAGCCAGCGGTTTGAGAACCGGACGTTTGACCAGTGGCTTACCCACAACGTGGACACCCACAAGAAGCCGGGCTATGCCATCGTTACCCTGACCATGAAAAAGACCGGTACGCCCCCGGGTGATGTGAATGACAAGCAACTGGAGCAGATTGCCGACCTGGCTGATGAATTCAGCTTCGGCGAAGTTCGGGTGACTCACCAGCAGAACGTGGTGCTGGCCGATGTGCGCCAGGACCGGCTGCTTGAGCTCTGGGAGGCGATTACACCCATGGGCTTCGGAACGGCGAACCTCAATACCCTGACCGACGTGATCTGCTGCCCCGGTGGCGATTTCTGCGCCCTGGCCAATGCCAAGTCGATCCCGGTTGCCGAGGCTATCCAGCGGCAGTTTGATGACCTGGATTACCTGTACGATCTGGGTAATATCGACCTGAACATTTCTGGCTGCATGAATGCCTGCGGTCACCACCACGTAGGCAACATCGGTGTTCTTGGTGTCGACAAGAAGGGTCAAGAGTTCTACCAGATCAGCCTGGGCGGGTCGTCCCATCACGACGCCTCAATCGGGAAGATTCTGGGGCCGTCTTTTGCACGGGATGAGATGCCGAATGTCATTTCCAAGATCATTGATGTCTACGTGGATAAGCGCACGGAAGAAGAGACCTTCCTGGATACTTATCGTCGTGTAGGAATTGATCCTTTCAAGGAGCGGGTATATGCCTAACGTTATTTCCCCGGACGGCAGCATCCGTCAGGACAACTGGGTTGTGGTGCCCCGCCCGGCTGAAGGCGAGTCACTGGACATCCCCGCTGATCAGCCGGCATTGATCCCGGCGGATCTGTGGCTGGCCGGATACGAGCACTTCACCGGAAGAGAGGATATCGGCGTGTGGTTTGACAGCCACGACGAACCGGAGATCCTGGATGGCTACGTCAATGAGCTGCCGGTGATTGCAGTGAACTTCCCGAAGTTCAGTGATGGCCGCGGTTACAGCATTGGCCGGTTGTTGCGTGAGCGCTTTGGCTACGTGAATGAACTGCGTGCCATTGGCGACGTACTGCTGGATCAGTTGCAGTTCATGAAGCGCTGCGGATTCGATGCCTATGTGCTAAGGGCCGACAAGGACATCACCAAGGCCCAGAAATGCCTGAACTTCTTCAGCCAGGGATACCAGGCCGCAACCGACACCGACATGCCACTGTTTCGGCGTCGGGCTTCCTGAATCCTGTGTCGAACTTGACGAGAGGGGCTTGCCCCCTCTCTTCTCGTTCAATTATCTGGCGTGGTCCAGAACAATCTTCCCGGAAGATTCACCCTTCAAGAACGCCTTCAGCGCCCCATCGAGCTCACCACGGCCGATATCCCGGGCGGAAGCCTCGGTCTTCGGACACGCCCACTCCCCTGCGAATTTCTTCCACACAGCTTCTTTGTCCGACAGCGGGATCTCGACCGAATCCACACCCAGCAGATTCACGCCACGCAAAATGAACGGCAGCACGGTGGTCTGAAGACCCGGACCGGCCACCAGGCCACAGCAGGAAACGGAACCGCCAGGCTGAATCTGCTTGAGCAGCTCGGCCAGCGGGGCACCACCGACCGTATCCACCGCATTGGCAAACGCAGGTTTGACCAGAGGTTTCTTTTCTTCCGCCAGGGTCTCACGACCCACCACTTCGCTGGCACCCAGAGCCTTGAGATCCTCCGCGTGGTCGGCCTTGCCACTGATGGCGACAACGTCGAACCCGAGTTTGGCAAGCAGCTCAACGGCAACGGTGCCAACGGCACCGGAGGCGCCTGAAACGGCGACTTTACCCTGCTCCGGTTTGGCGCCCATGGTCAGGAGCTTCTGGACACAGAGGCCGGCGGTAAGGCCGGCAGTGCCATAGATCATGGCGGTGCGGGCGTCCCAGCCGGCAGGCATGGGGACGCACCAGGCTGCAGGGACCCGGATATATTCGCCAAAGCCACCGTCTGTGTTCATGCCCAGGTCGTAGCCGGTCACGATAACGGGACTGCCGTTCGACGGCGTTCCCGTGGAAGATTCAACAACCTCACCGGCGGCGTCGATACCCGGTGTATGAGGGAAAGAACGGGTGACTCCTTTGTTGCCGGACGCTGACAGCGCATCCTTGTAATTAAGCGAGGAGTGGCTGACCCGGATCAGGACCTCGCCATCGGGTAGGTCAGCGGTGTTCAGGGTTTTCTCGGCGCCGACATACTCACCGTTCTGCTCTTCGACACGCCAGGCTTTGAATTCGGTATTGGTTGTCATCATTGTTCCCCGTTTTCAGTGGTCTACTGGAACTTCTGGTTGCGGAAGGCGCCCAGTACTTTCCAGACCGTGTGTTCAAGCGCCGCACTGGTCGCCAATCCGAGTTTTTCCGGAAGGGTCCGTTTGCGCTGATATGCCACTGAGACTACGTCTGCGCGGTCGCAGGCTTCAATGAGATATTCGTCGGAGGTTTTGATCTCATCGATCAGTTTTACCTCCAGGGCCCGCTTGCCAAACCAGATATCGCCATTGGCAACTGCAGAGATATCCAGATCCGGGCGTCGTTCGCTGACATACTCCTTGAACAGACCGTGGGTGTCTTCCAGGTCTTCCAGGAATTTCTGACGACCCTTGTCGGTGTTCTCACCAAAGATAGTCATGGTGCGCTTGTGCTCGCCGGCGGTCAGCACTTCGAAGTCGACATCGTTTTTCTTGAGAAAACGGTGGAAGTTGGGCAGTTGGGCAACCACACCGATGGAGCCAAGAATGGCAAACGGCGAGGCAACGATCCGGTCCGCAACACAGGCCATCATGTAGCCGCCGCTGGCCGCGACCTTGTCAACGCAGGCGGTAAGTCGCACACCCTTGCTGCGAATGCGATCGAGCTGTGCGGCCGCAAGGCCATAGGAGTGAACCAGGCCTCCGCCGCTTTCCAGGCGGATAACAACTTCGTCTTTTTCCGGATCTGCGATGCTCAGTACGGCGGTAATGGCACGGCGGAGCGGATCTGTATCGCTGGCCTTGATATCGCCGTCAAAATCGAGGACATAAACCCGACCGCGACTGTCGTCCTGGTCGTCGCCGTCTTTCTTCGCCTTGGCCGCTTTCTTCTCCGCCTTCTCTACTTTCTTCCGGGCCTTATGGAAGGCTTTGCGTTGCGGGCCGGACATCAGCCGGGACTGAATCGTCTCTCGCAATTTCTCGTATTTCTCGTTGAGCTTGCGGATCTTGAGCTCTCCCTCACCCTCATGATCTCCCCGATCCTTCTGGGCCGCAGACATGATGACAGAGATCACTACCAGAGCCGCCACCACGAAAGTGACGATCTTGGCCAAAAACAAACCGTATTCTGTCAGGAACTCCAAAGTGCTTCTCCAACTGGATTTACAAAGACAAGAGTGTAACTTACCGAATTTATGGTGATAAGGAGAGCAAAAAAATTAAAACAAGCGTTCGATCGATCTTGACAGGGCCGACCACTCACCATAAAGTCGGATTGCGAGGTCGGCTCTACCCGGGCACCCCTAACAGGCTCGTGCAGCCAGGGACATCAAGCCGTCGTGTTATGACAAGACAACCACCAAAAGGGTAAAAAAATGTCTGTAGCTCAGGTATTTGAACAACTCGAACAGAATTTCAACGCAGACGCAGCGCAAGGCCTGGACCTGGTGTTCCAGTTCGACATCGAAGACGACAAGACCTACCACCTGGTGATCAATGATGGCACCTGCAAGATGCACGAAGGCGCCCATGACGATCCCTCCGTTACCTTAATCATGAATTCAGAAACCCTGCAGGGCATCGTTTCCGGCGAGACCGACGGCATGCAGGCGTTCATGGCCGGTCAACTGCGCGCTGAAGGCGACATGATGCTGGCAACCAAGCTGGGTGAGCTGTTCAAGATGGGCTAATCAGCTCCACTGAGCATCACAAAAAACCTGCGCCTCGACGCAGGTTTTTTTGTAACCCATGGGTCTATTCGTTCCAGAATTGAACGGCTGCCCTGGCCTGCTCATTCACGGGAACAGAGGCCAGGCCTGAAGAAGACAGCTTTACATCAAACACTGCGCCATCGCGCATGGGCATGAAGGTGGCATTTCCATCCACAGCCTCCACAAACGGCAGGTTGACTTCCCGGTCCCAGCGCCAGAGATCGGGCCAGATTGCCTCGTAAAGCGTAACGGTTGTTCTTGGCGAGGAACGCTCCTGCTCCAGGGAAGTATAACGACCGCTCAGCCGGTCCAGACGGTACCCTGATGGAATATCAAGCCAGCGAAGGGGCCCCGAGAAGCGAATAATCCTCACGTCAATCTGCCACTGGTCGCCCTGAAGTGTCCGTACAGTCGATACACCCTCATCGCTGTTGAGCGTGACCTGCCAGATCTGATCAGCTTGTCGCTGTGTGGAGATTGTGGCCACGGTCTGCATGCCAACCAGAGCATGATAGCTGGCGAGATTCACCGCGATCACAAGCACGTAGACACCAGCCAGAATGGCACCGAACACCGCCGTTCCCTTGAGCCAGGTCAGCAACCATCCGGGGTGCCTGAAAAACAGCAAGCCCGCTATCACAAGTACGGCACCTGAGGCGGCCAGTACAATGGTAGCGAGGACATGGGACATGAATTACAAACCTACATCGTCCAGCGACGATTCAGCGAGTTTCAGCAGATCGACATTGCGATCTTCACTTTTGCCGATGCTTTCAATGTAGTATTCCAGCGAGGTCAGCGCATCCGCAAGCGCTTCCAGCACCTGGGCGGCCGGAGCTTCCTTGGCGTCCAGCAGACGCTCCTGAATAGAACCAGCCACACGCTCCAGAACGCGTGCGGCCGAGGGGTCATCGACCATGTGCAGGCCACCCCAGATGCTGTGGAGCGTTGCTGGGAGGTTGGCAAGGTGGAGCTTGTCATAGTCGGATTCGATGAAGGCGGTAATCGCACGCTTTGCCAGGGTCAGCGCTCCACGGGCTTCATCGGCAACCACAAAGAGCGCCTCCCGGAGATACACCGACTCTTCGCGCTTCCTTTCGCCGCCGGCCAGAGCATCGGTTTCCGACGTGATACCCCGTGTCACGATCTGCATTACGGCATCTTCAATACCGAGCACGGAGTCCGCCAGACGGTAAAGCTCATCATCGCCGGGCAACCGGGACTCTTCTTCCCAACGTCGGAGTTTGCCTGCCTCTTCCCGGGCAAGTCCCGCCAGTTTGTTCAGGTCCAGCATCACGAGCGTGTTCGCAAGGCGCTCCAGGGCATCCGCGATGGAAGACAGCTCCGCAAGATCCGGCTCGATACCCCGTTCAATAATGTCCAGTTTGTCTTTCAACTGGTTCAGTTCATCCTGCAGAGCTTCCGCCAGTGATTTGAGGACATCGCTACCCGGGCCGTACAGCCTGCGGGAGTGGGCCTCGAGCATGGAATCCGGAAAGTCGGCCGGCGCGAGATGATATGCAGACAGTACCTCGGTAACTTCAGGGTTTGCCGAACCGCTGCGGTACAGAAGGTACACCAGGTCCCGAACCAGCGAATCCGGCGCGTCCTTGCCGGTTGCAACCTTGCCCACGTACACCACTTCCCGGGCGTATTTTTCGATCCGCATGAACATGCGCTTGCGGGCCTTGTTAAAGACCATCGCTCGGTCAAGCATGGTGTCGGCGACTATACCGACAAGACACCACATCTGAGCCATGGGCGCGCCCTGACACAGACGGGCAAAACCACGGGCGGAGCGCCCGATCAGCTTTTTGTTCACCACATCGTTGCGGTCACGCAGAATACCGAGAAGCGCAACCTGGAAGGTCAGACGCATGCGACGGGCCATGATCTCGTAATCTGCCTCATTACCCTCAAACGCCTGCAAGGAAAGACCGGCACAGAAATCCGGGCGTTCCTTCACATCAACATCGAAAAAGCAGGATTCGGGATAGGGCTTCTCCCGCCGGGCCTCCCGAAGTTCGTTGATGACAGGCAGCAGAAGCTCCGGATGATCTTCCCGCTGCTGGTGGTAATACTCTACGTAGCGGCGGAGGATAAACAGAGCGCTGTTAAGGGTCGTGAGGAGGATGTTCTTGTCGTCGTTGGCACCAACCGGCACATCGTTGGCCATGGTGACCGCTTCCTGACAAAGCAGGATTCCGCCGCGAAGCTCCACCAG
>JAWWAT010000194.1:0-6321 GCA_033721635.1 Marinobacter sp.
AAAAAGAATTACACCTGCGATCAGTTTTTTCATTATCCACTCCTTTCTGTGGTTTAAAGCGATCGTCGCAATACACAATGCTGCCCCTGACGTGGAGCAGCATTGTGAAAACGGCCCCGACTGGTCTTGTGGAGACAGGTTGACCGTTGGTTTGAGTATAGTCGATCTGTAGCTAACGCAAGTTTAAAGATCGGTGAGTAATTGATTCGGCCCACAAAAAAACCGGTGCATGTTGTCACGCACCGGTTTTGGCCTTGCGTTCTGGAGGTTTTGATCAGCCGCCCAGGTAGGCGTTCTGGACGTCCGGGTTGTTCAGCAGATTCTTGCCCGTGTCGTGCAGGCGGATCTTGCCGGTTTCCAGCACGTAACCCCGGTCTGCCAGGTTGAGGGCCTGATGGGCGTTCTGCTCGACAAGGAATACGGTAATGCCTTCCTCGCGAAGCTGGCCGATGATCTCGAAGATCTGTTTGATGATCAGCGGTGCCAGGCCCAGGGATGGTTCATCAAGGATGATCATCTCTGGCCTGCTCATCAGGGCCCGTCCGATGGCCAGCATTTGCTGCTCGCCGCCGGACATGGTGCCGGCACGTTGATGCTCCCGCTCCTTCAGCCTGGGGAACAGCTCGTAGACGTGTTCCTGGCTCTTGCGGATTTCGGCCTTGGTGTTGAAGAACCCACCCATGTGAAGGTTTTCCTCCACGGTCAGGCCTGAGAACACCCGACGCCCTTCCGGGACAATGGCGATGCCAGAGCGCATGATCTGGGCTGTGGATTCGTTGGTAATCTCCCGGCCCTCCAGGAAAATGCGTCCTGAACTGGCCCGGGGGTTACCGCAAACGGTCATCAGCAGAGTGGTCTTGCCAGCGCCGTTGGCGCCGATCAGCGAGACTATCTCACCCTTTTTGACCTCGACAGACACCCCGTGCAAGGCCTCGATCTTGCCGTAATGGGTATGGACATCTTCTAGTACTAGCATGTGTTTACCTCAGGCCTCGCCCAGATAGGCTTTGATCACGTCGTCGTTCTGGCGGATTTCTTCCGGTGTGCCACTGGCCAGGGGGCGCCCCTGGTTGATGACGTTGATACGATCGGAAATATCCATTACCAGGCTCATGTCGTGCTCAATCAGCACCACGGAAACGTTGTAGTCCTCTTTCAGGCTAATGATCAGCTGGTTGAGTTCCTTGGTTTCCGCCGGGTTGAGGCCGGCCGCCGGCTCGTCGAGCATCAGCAGCTTAGGCTCGGTCACCATGCAGCGGGCAATCTCCAGACGCCGTTGCTGGCCATACGCCAGGTTGCCGGCTTCCCGGTTGGCCAGATCCAGCAGGCCCACCCGATCGAGCCAGTAGGCTGCGCGATCCAGGGATTTCTGCTCCCGTTCCCGGTAGTTCGGGGTTTTCAGAAGGCCCGAGATAAGGTTGGTATTCAGGTGCCGGTGCTGGGCTACCAGCAGGTTTTCCACCACGGTCATCTGGCTGAAAAGCCGGACATGCTGGAAGGTGCGCACCATCCCCAGTCGGGAAATCTTGTAGTCAGGCTTGCCCTGTACTTCCTTGCCCTCGAACAGGATTTTGCCGCCGGTAGGATTGTAAAAACCGCTCATGCAGTTGAATACAGTGGTTTTTCCGGCTCCGTTGGGGCCAATGATGGACACAATCTCATGTTCCTGAACGTCCAGAGACACTTCGTCTACCGCCAGCAGGCCGCCAAAGCGCATGGACAGATTCTGTACTTCAAGCATCTTCTGTCACTCCTGCTTTTGCAATTCAATGTGAATGCGGCGCATGGGCATCAGGCCCTGCGGACGCCAGACCATCATCAGCACCATGGCGGCACCGAAGATCAGCATCCGGTACTCGGAGAACTCACGGGCCAGTTCCGGCAGGATGGTTACGGCGATCGCCGCTAGTACCACGCCGATCTGGGAACCCATGCCCCCGAGTACCACGATGGCCAGGATGATGGCCGATTCCAGGAAGACGAACGATTCCGGGCTGATAAAGCCCTGCTTGGAAGCGAAGACAGTACCGGCGAAACCGGCAAAGAAGGCGCCAATGGTGAAGGCGGACAGCTTCACTGCCGTGCGGCTGAGACCCAGGGAGCGGGCAGCAATCTCGTCTTCCCGCAGTGCCTCCCAGGCCCGACCCACAGGCATCCGCATGAATCGACGGATCACGAGCGCGGTGAATACCGCCAGAACCAGGGCAATCAGGTACAGGAAGATGACCTTGTGCTCGCCGCTGTAAGCGATGCCGAAGGTTTCGTGGAACGACGTGTTGCCTTCCTCTTTCACCCGACGACCGAACTCCATGCCGAACAGTGTCGGGTCCGGGATGCCACCAATGCCGTTTGGCCCGCCAGTCAGCGTTGTCCAGTTATTCAGCAATATCCGGATTATCTCGCCAAACCCGAGAGTCACGATGGCCAGATAGTCGCCCCGTAGCCGGAGCACCGGGAAGCCGAGCACAAGGCCGAACAGGGCGGCAAGCAGGGCACCGATGGGCAACGCCAGCCAGAAGGAAATTCCGACGTACTGTGAGAGCAGCGCAAAGGTGTACGCACCGACGGCATAGAAAGCCACGTAACCCAGATCCAGCAGCCCGGCCAAGCCAACCACGACGTTCAGCCCGAGGGCCAGCATGATGTAGATCAGCACGAGCGTGGCCAGATCCACCGCGCCACGGGACACGAAGAAAGGCCAGAACAGGGCAAGAACCACGATGCCTGTCAGCACCCAGGATTCAATCTTCGCCCGGCGGTTTTCCGCCATGGGCTCCTTGTTGGACTGGGGCAGGGGATGTGGGAGGCTTTTCAGGCTGCCCATGATCTGTTCCCGGAACATCTGGAACAGGAATACGATCACCGCAGCGAGCAAAACCATGACAATGGTGCTGGCATCGGCCCCGGTCAGGGTCACGTTGATGCCCTGGGCCTCCAGGTTGAAGCCGATGATCGGGTAGGAAATGATCAGTGTAATGATCGCGCAAAAGAGCGCGTGTCTGAAGTTGTTAGCAGCCATCAGATCTTCTCAACCTCCGGTTTGCCAAGCAGGCCGGTGGGTTTGAACAGCAGAATCAGGATCAGCAGGCTGAATGAGATCACATCCTTGTATTCACCGCTGAGGTAGCCGGAGGTCATGCTCTCCGCGACACCCAGTATCAGCCCCCCCAGCATCGCGCCGGGTATGCTGCCAATGCCGCCAAGTACCGCTGCGGTAAAGGCTTTCAAGCCGGCAATGAAGCCGAACAGAGGATCAACCGAACCGTAGTACATGCCCAGAAGCAGGCCGGCAACGGCTGCCAGTGCCGCACCGATCACAAAGGTTGCGGAGATGATCCTGTTGGTGTCGATGCCCAGCAGGTTCGCCATGCCCAGGTCCTGTGACACCGCCCGGCAGGCGCGGCCAGTCCGTGAACGGGATATGAACAGGGACAGGGCTGTCATACAGACCAGTGTGGTGATAAAGATGGTGATCTGCATATAGGACAGTGACATCTGGAAACCGTCACCGGAACCGAAGTTGAAACCACCGTCGATCAGCGCCGGGAAACCAATGTTCCGGGAGCCCTGTGCCAGATGAACGTAGTTCTGCAGGAAGATGGACATGCCGATGGCGGAGATCAGCGGGATCAGGCGATGACGCCCCCGCACCGGTCGGTAGGCCACCCGTTCCACGGCCCAGCCCATGGAGCTGGAGACGATCATGGCGCAGAGCAGCGCGACGATCAATATCAGGGGTAGCCAGGCAATGCCAAGAGCGGCAAGGCCGGTAATGGCAATCAGCGCCGTGTATGCACCGATCATATAGATTTCACCATGGGCAAAGTTGATCATGCCGATGATGCCGTAAACCATCGTGTAGCCGATGGCGATCAGGGCGTAGGTGCTCCCGATCGTCAGCCCGTTGATGAGCTGCTGAGAGAAATAAAGGAGGTCTTGCATTGTTATGGGACTCCGAAAGCCTGCTCCCTCCGCTACCACACCCCATGCCCGGGATATCCGGGCAGGAAGTGGGGGAGGATCAACAGGAGCCTAGAAAAACACCTTCTCCCGGATCGCGGTGAGAAGGTGCTCTCATGATTACCGTTTGTTAACGATTTTGGCTCAGTTTACCGGAGTTTTGCTTCCATCTGAATGCCATTCGTACACAACAAACTCGAATGACTTCATGTCGCCGGCTTTGTCGTATTCAACGGTGCCGATCGGAGTCTGGAAGGTGCCTTCGCGCAGCGCAGCTGCAACATCGAAGGGATCGGTGGAACCAGCGGCTTCAATGCCTTCAGCGACCAACTGCACAGCGGTGTAGGAAGTCAGAACGAACGGACCGGAAGGATCCTCGCCCTTGTCCTGGAATGCCTTCACCAGCGCCTGGTTTTCAGCTTTCTGGTCGAATGCCGGTGGCAGGGTTACCAGGAGGCCTTCGGCGGCTTCGCCGGCGATGGTGTTGATGTCCTTGTTACCTACGCCCTCGGGGCCCATGAAACGGGCATCCAGATCAGCAGAGTTTGCCTGACGCAGGATCAAGCCCAGTTCCGGGTGGTAACCGCCGTAGTAGACGTAATCCACATCGGCCTGCTTGAGTTTGGTTACCAGCGAGGAGAAATCCTTGTCGCCGGCGGTGATACCTTCAAACATGGCGATTTCTACGCCTGCATCTTTCAGGGTGTCGCGAACGGCGGTGGCAATACCTTCACCGTACTGTTGCTTGTCGTGGACAATCGCAACGCGCTCAGGGCTCTGGGAGGCAATGTAACGGGCCGCGACCGGACCCTGCATGCTGTCCAGGCCGATGGTGCGGAAGACCAGTTCATAGCCACGCTCGGTGATTTCCGGGCTGGTGGATGCCGGAGTCACCATCAGGATGCCCTCGTCTTCGTAGATGTCAGAGGCGGGCTGGGTGGAGCTGGAGCACAGATGGCCGATCACGAAACGGACGCCATCGTTGACCAGGCTGTTGGCAACGGTAACTGCCTGCTTTGGGTCACATACGTCGTCGTATTCCACGGCAACGAGCTCTTCGCCCATCACGCCGCCGTTGGCGTTGATCTGCTCGATCGCCATGCGGGCGCCGGAGAATTGCATGTCACCGTACTGGGCAACGGGGCCAGTCATGGGGCCGGCGATACCGATCTGGATTTCTGCGGCGGCGTGGCCGGCGCCCATCAGGGCTACGGAAGTGCTAACAGCGGTTACGAGTTTTTTTACTGAAGTTCTCATTGAGTCTGTCCTGTTTTATTTCAGGGTTATTCTTGTGTTCTCAGAGGGTTAAACAAACACCACACCTTACCGCTTGTCAAGCAGATGGCTCTGGAGTCTGCTCCGGAACACGGGCCTGTCTGCCAAGGCAAATCCCGTGCCGCTCTGAGCGGTGTCACGCATCCCTGCCGTCTTCTTCATCCTCTGAGACCAGTGCCCGGAAGCTCTCGTGTTCACGGAGCTGGTCAAAACTCACGTCTACGGAAGCATCGTCGCGGTATGCCTCGGAAATTTCAATAGCTTTCTTCAGGGTGCTGACTGCGTCGTCCCAGCGGCCGATCTCCGCATAGGCGCATGCCAGCTGATAGTGCGCGTGGCCATTGTCCGGTGCAAGCTTCAGCGCTCGCTGGCAAAGACTTATAGCCCAGAGTGGTTCCTGCATTTCCAGGACGGCGTCCGCTTTGTAACTCAGGGCCTCAACATCATCCGGACGTAGATCCAGAATCTGGTCATAGGCAGAAATCTTGTTCTGCTGTGAGGTTTCCTGGCTGGCCTTGAGCCAGAGCGAATGCACTTCGTTGGTGCGTTCAATCTCAGCCTGGTTCTGGTGGATAATGTCGGATTTCTGCTTCAGCTGTTCTTCGATGAATTCGAGCCGCTTCTCGTACTCGATAACCAGTTCGTTTACCCGCTTTTCCGCCAGGCTGGTCAGCTGGTTGCGCATATCCCGGATGGAGTTCCAGCCGATAACCACGAGAATGGAAGTGGCGCCGGCAATCAGGTAAAAGAAGTAGGTAACGGTATCGGTGGCATAGGACATGGTTTTGTCGGCAACGGACAGTTCCTTGTCTACCACCTTTTCTATCAGTTCTGCCCGGGTGTTCTGCATTTCCTTGCGAAGCGCCTTGCTTTCCTCCAGCAGATACAGCTCCACAAAAGGCGTGTACATGGGCTCTTCGAGTGTCTTGATGCTCTCCTCCACGTCTTCCGCGGTGAGTTCTTTCTCTGGCCCCAGGTCCTCCTGGCCATAAAGGGTACCGGTGAATGTCATCATGAAAAGGAAAGGCAGAAAAAACTTGATCATCGGGCGCAGTCCGTCCGTCTGTCTGTCGAAAAGAAATAAGA
>JAWWAT010000195.1:0-6315 GCA_033721635.1 Marinobacter sp.
GACCAGGAACTGTAGGCCTGACTCCGGTTGCCGCCCTGTTGCTGGGCCCGGCGCAACGCATTGGCCGCGCTCTGTTGCAGGCTGTTGGCATCGTCGCCGATATTCAGGCCGGCGATGCCGGTGCTCACCGTCAGTTTCATGCCGTGGGATTCCAGAAGCGTTGCCAGGCCCTTGCGGATGGTCTCGGCGCGGGTAATGGCATCGCTGGTGGAAATGCCTGGCAGTATTACCAGAAACTGGAGATCGGCCACCCGGTAGTAGGTGTCAAAATCACGGATCTGGGAATGCAGGTAGCGACCAATCCGCGGAAGTATCGAGCGAATATCCTCGTCCGGCTCGTTGTCGCTCAGATGGGTATCCAGCCCGATCATGAGGATGGACATGTCGGTACCCTCCCGCTCGCTGCGCTGGATTTCCTTGTGCAGATCGGCGGAGAGGTATTCCCGGCTGGCTGCCTGGGTCAGCTCGTCTGTGCGGCGCAGCGGCGCCAGTTGCCGGGTTTTATAATCCCTCAGGAAAACCAGCAGAGCCGAGAGCAGCATGGTGAGCAGAAAGGCGCTGATCATCTGGTGGCGATCGGCAAGGCCCACAGCCCATTGTGTCGCGATCATCGCCAGCACGGCGATAACCAGGGTCACGAGTGCGGCAGCCGCTGGTGGAACCAATGCGAAAGCGACGAGTGGGAGGGCGTACAGCCAGTGACTGAGGACCCAGGGACCGGTCCAGAAACTGGCCAGTAAAATGAGCAGAAGAATGACAAAGAAGGCCTGCTGGACCATGGGCCAGGGATGATTCACCCGGTTGGGGTGGAACGTCTTGCCGGCAATCACAATCCCCGAGGCCGCAGCCGCAGCTGCTGCAACCATGGGTTCTCCCAGCACGGCACAGAGGGTGGCAATGGCGACCAGGGCCACGAAGCCTGCGCGCGATAACTTGCTTAACAGGAATTTTTCGGCCATCTGGGCCATGGTGTCTTTCCTTTTCCGGAACTCCCTGAAAACCGTCCCCGGGGAGTTATTCAGAGGCTCCTTTATTTTCCGAGTATGGCATATAGCAGCGGTATAATATCTGTTTGGGATGCGTACTTGAAACGGGAAAGGTAAAGTTAGGCCCTGATTCCTGATTCCGCTTGAAAACAGAAAGGTATTTGAATGGATATTGCAGCGTACATGGCTGAGGTTGGACAGCAGGCTCGAGCAGCGGCAACCGGAGTGGCGCGTTCAACCACCGCCGTGCGTAATCAGGCGCTACTGGCGACGGCAGAAGCTCTGGATGCAGCGCGGGAAGAGCTGTCCCTGGCCAACAGCAAGGATCTGCAGCAGGGCCGTGAAAATGGTCTGGATGCGGCAATGCTGGACCGGCTGGAGCTTACCCCGCAGCGAATCGACACCATGATCGAAGGCCTGCGCCAGGTGGCGTCATTGCCGGACCCGATCGGTGCCATCACCGACATGACCTATCGCCCCTCGGGTATTCAGGTGGGCAAGATGCGTGTTCCCTTGGGCGTCATAGGTATCATCTACGAGTCCCGCCCCAACGTGACTGTCGAGGCCGCCAGTCTATGCCTCAAGTCGGGCAATGCGACCATTCTCCGGGGCGGCTCGGAGTCTATTCATTCCAATCAGGCCATTGCCCGCTGTCTTTCCCGGGGGCTGGCTGAAGCGGGATTGCCCGAGAACGCGGTACAGGTAATCAAGACAACCGACCGCGCCGCGGTGGGGGAACTGATCACCATGCCGGAGTACGTCGATGTCATCGTACCCAGAGGCGGCAAAGGTCTGATCGAGCGCATCAGCCGTGATGCTCGGGTGCCGGTTATCAAACACCTTGATGGCGTTTGCCATGTTTACATTGACAGTCATGCTGATCCGGAAAAAGCGCTGAAAGTGGCGATCAACGCCAAAACTCACCGGTATGGGACCTGCAATACCATGGAAACCCTGCTGGTCGACACTGAGATTGCCGAGGATATTCTGCCCCTGCTGGCCCAGGCCTTTGTTGAGAAAGGCGTGGAATTGCGTGGCTGCGAGCAGACCCGGGCTATCGTCGAGGGCGTGAGCGAGGCCACGGAGGCCGATTGGGAGGCGGAATACCTGGCTCCGGTGCTGGCGGTGCGCGTGGTTGACGGACTGGACGGAGCCATTGCTCATATCAACCGGTACAGCTCTCAGCATACCGACAGTATTATCACCGAGAACTATACCCGGGCTCGCCGGTTCATCACCGAAGTGGATTCCAGTTCCGTGATGGTGAATGCCTCAACGCGTTTTGCCGATGGTTTCGAGTACGGCCTGGGGGCTGAAATCGGGATCTCCACCGACAAGATTCACGCCCGTGGGCCGGTGGGGCTAGAGGGGCTCACGTCCCAGAAATACGTGGTGTTCGGCGACGGCCATATCCGGACTTGATGCCTATGCATGTGATTTACGGCGGAACCTTTGATCCGGTGCATCACGGTCACCTGAGGCTAGCCCTGGAAATCAGCGACCGTCTTGGCGTGGAGTACGTCAGCCTGGTGCCCTGTCATATTCCGCCGCATCGGGGGCAGACCGGGGCTTCCTCCGGTCAGCGCCTGGAGCTGCTCAGGCTGGCGGTCGCCAACGAGCCCCAGCTACGAATTGACGACCGGGAGCTGGCACGGGAGGGCGCCTCATATACGGCCGACACCCTGCGTCAGCTTCGCGCGGAGCTTGGGCCTGAGGAGCCCCTGGTGATGGTGGTGGGCACCGATGCCTTTGCGGGCTTCGACCGTTGGCGGGAGTGGCAGCAGATACCGGAGTTGGCCCATGTGGTGATAGTGCGCCGGCCAGGCCCGGCACTTGACCCCTCAGGCGAACCGGCGCGGCTGCTGGCGGAGCGGAGTGTGGCAGAAGTGGAGGCCTTGCATGGCCGACCCTGCGGTGCTTTTCTTGAACTGGATCCGCCACTTCTCGATATTTCCGCTACCGGCATACGGGAACGCATTGGCGATGGCCGCTCCCCCCGCTATCTGATGCCGGATCCGGTCTGGTGGGAAATTCGCCGTCAGGGGCTCTATGGTGCATGCCCCGACGGGAACTTTTAGTGCTACAATCGCGTCTGAATATGACATTTCGGGCGGCCATACCGGCAAACGCCCGTCCAACAGGGTGATTATGCAGGCAGAGCAACTGAAAGATCTGGTAATTAATGCGCTTGAAGATGTGAAAGCACAGGACATCAGCGTGATTGATGTCCGTGACCGCACCAGTGTCACCGACTTCATGGTTCTGGCATCCGGAACGTCCAATCGACATGTAAAATCTCTCGCCGACTCCGTGGTTATTGAAGCCAAGGAGCAGGGAGTGCGTGCCAGCAATGTTGAGGGTGCCGGTGTCAGTGACTGGATTCTCGTGGATTTGGGTGATGTGGTTGTTCACGTGATGATGCCTGCCACTCGGGAGTTTTACGATCTGGAGCGCTTCTGGCGCGATGCTCCGGATCTTGGTGTTGCGGGCAGCGAATAATCATGCGGTTACGCCTGATCTGTGTGGGGCAGAAAATGCCCGACTGGGTCAGTACCGGATTCGGAGATTACGCCCGCCGCATGCCGCCGGAGCTTCCCGTGGAACTGGTTGAAATTCCTGTCGCCCACCGGGGCAAGAATCCCGACATTCCAAGACTGATGCAGCGTGAAAGCGACGCTATCCTGGCGGCCACCGGTCCGAAAGACCGTGTGATCGCGCTGGAGGTTGGGGGGCGCCCCTGGTCGACCGAAAAACTCGCCGCTCAACTGGAAAACTGGCAACAGGACGGTCGTGATGTGAGTTTTCTGGTGGGCGGCCCCGATGGTCTGGCCGACGATTGCCGGAAGCGGGCCGATCAGCAGTGGTCGCTGTCGCCACTGACTCTGCCTCACCCCCTGGTGCGAATTGTTCTGGCGGAACAGCTGTACCGGGCCTGGTCGATCACCCGCAACCACCCGTATCATCGGGCCTAGGGGGACGTTATGCCATGGGGTGAGTTCAAGGATACGGCGGCGGAACGCCGTCTTTTCCAGCGCCGGACCCTGGTGATGCTGGTGTTTGTGATGCTCGCCATAGGTGGCCTGATTGCGCGGATGTACCAGCTTCAGGTCGTCGAACATGAGATTTACACCACCCTCTCGGACAAGAACCGTGTGCAGGTCCAGTCAGTACCACCACCCCGAGGGCTGGTTTACGACCGCAACGATACCCTGCTCGCGGAGAATCGCCCCGTTTTCAGCGTGACGCTGGTGCCCGAGCGGGTTCAGGGCATGGACGATACTCTGGGCCAGCTCGACAACATCCTGGAAATCTCGGAGGAAGACCGCGAACGTTTCCAGCGTCGGCTTCAGGAGCCCCGCCGTCCCTTTCAGGAGATTCCGCTCCGCTATGATCTGAATGAGCAGGAGATGGCGCGTCTCGCGGTGCATCGCCACGAACTCCCCGGCGTCGAGGTCAAGGCCGAGCTTGTCCGCTATTACCCTCACAGTGAACTGACGGCCCATGCCCTGGGTTTTGTCGGGCGTATCAACCGGGACGAGTTGCAGCGGATCGATCCGGTCAATTACGCAGGCACCAACTACATCGGAAAATCAGGCATCGAACGCTTCTACGAGGAAATTCTCCACGGAGAGGTTGGCTACCAGCACGTTGAAACCAACGCCCGTGGCCGCACGCTGCGCGTCCTGGAACGGGAGAATCCGGTGCCCGGGGAGGATCTGCAGCTGCATCTGGACCTGAGGCTACAACAGCGCGCCCATGAACTTCTGGACGGTCGACGGGGCGCCATCATCGCCATTGAACCGGATACCGGCGGTATTCTCGCGCTGGCGAGTGTGCCAGGTTTTGACGCCAACAAGTTTGTGACCGGCATCAGTGTCAACGACTACCGGGATCTGAGCGACAGCAAGGACAAACCCCTGTTCAACCGGGCTTTGCGGGGGCAATACCCGCCGGGTTCAACCGTGAAACCGATGCTCGCAGTAGCCGCCCTCGATAGCGGAGCCACCACCCGGGATTACACCATCTGGGATCCGGGGCACTTCCGTTTGAAAGAGGGCGGCCGGGTCTGGCGCGACTGGAAGCGCACGGGCCATGGCTGGGTGGATTTAATGGATGCGGTCGCGGAATCCTGCGACACCTATTTTTATGAGATTGCCGTGGAAATGGGTGTGGATACCATGCACAACTATCTCGCTCAGTTCGGTTTCGGTGAGGATGCCACCCTGGATGTTGCCGGCGCTCTGAGTGGGCTGTTGCCCTCGCGGGACTGGAAGCGGGCAGTCCGCAACGAGCCCTGGTACCCGGGGGATTCGGTCAATATGGGCATTGGCCAGGGATTCATGCTGGCTACACCGTTACAGCTGGCCACGGCGACGGCCCTGGTTGCCAATCGGGGGCGTTGGGTGGAGCCCAGGCTCTTGAAGGATATCAAGGGGGACAGCCCGGTTGAGGACTTCCTGCCCGCCGAGTATCACGAACCGCTTACGCTTAAAAATCCGGACGACTGGGAATATGCGGTCGACACGATGGTTGAGGTAATGCACGGCGAGAAAGGCACAGCAAGGGCCGTGGGCCGTGGCGCCGCCTACAAAATGGCCGGAAAGACCGGCACGGCCCAGGTGTTCAGCCTTGCGGAGGACGAAGAGTACAACGAGGAAGAAATCCGTGAACGGCTGCGGGACCATGCGCTTTTCGTTGGCTTTGCGCCGGCGGACAATCCTGAGATCGCGGTTGCCGTGATCGTCGAAAACGGTGGCAGTGGCAGTGGCACGGCCGCGCCGGTGGCGAGAGCACTGTTCGATTCCTGGCTGCTCGAATACGGTCAGGCCGATGGGAAACTGGTCAGCGGCGTTGACGAGGTGGCCGACTGATGGCTTTCAAGGCGTTACTGGATTCGACTCCAAGCAATCCCCTTGGGCGTCACCGGAGTATCTGGACCGCCCTGCATCTGGATCCGATCCTTTTACTGCTGCTGCTCCTGCTGGTTTCCGGTGGGCTGTTTGTACTTTACAGCGGTGCCGACCGGAACCTGGAGGTCGTGAAAGCCCAGGGCATACGCCTGGGTGTGGCGTTTGTGGTTATGCTGGTGTTTGCCCAACTGGACCCCTCGGTGTTTCGTCGGTGGGCTCCCTGGCTATACGCAGCCGGTGTTGTTGCACTGATTGCCGTTATGCTGGTGGGCGTTGGTGCCAAGGGTGCCCAGCGTTGGTTGGCAATACCGGGGTTGCCCCGGTTCCAGCCCTCGGAGTTGATGAAACTGGTGGTGCCCATGATGGCGGCCTGGTACCTGTCCAGGCATTTTCTGCCGCCCAGGTTCCGGCATGTGGCC
>JAWWAT010000196.1:0-6313 GCA_033721635.1 Marinobacter sp.
CCGTAACGGACCCACACTACCGGAGTGTTCCGGTTACCAACCTGGCGCCTTCATGGACAGATTGTCACGAACCGATACGCCCCGCCTATGGCATCGGGTGTAGCGCTTGCCTACAATAAATTTAATCAGTCACGGGTAGATACTCCCCCGGTTACTCGGGGGTCCTCCCACACCGTCAGGTAAGCATTTATGACCATCGCGGAAAGAATTATGGCTCGTCGCTCTCCGGCCGGATCCGGTCGGTCAGGAGTGTGCAAGGCAATGACTGTGGCATTGCTGCTATCCACGCCACTGGGGCTGCAGGCCAATGTTGACTCTCCTGCGGTATACGAGCCAGTCGCGCCAACGATTGATCAGGCCCGTGCAAACATCCTGATTGCCCGCCAGCTGCAGTTTACGCATTTCCGCGATCTGGGAATCAGTGACGAGCTCTCCGGCGATGTGTTCGATGCCTACCTGAACTACCTCGACGGTCAGAGAATCTATCTGTCTCAGGAAGATATCGCAAAATTTGACAAAATCCGGACACAGTTGGGCTCGGCCCTGAAAACCGGCCAGCTTCAGCCGGGCTTTGATATCTACAACCTGGTTCAGCAGCGGATTATCGAGCGCCTGCAGTTTGCGCTGAAAACCATCGACAACGGCATAGACTCGCTGGATTTCTCGGCCAACGAAAGCATTCTGGTCGACCGCTCGGAAGCGGACTGGGAACCTGACGCCAAGGCGATGGACGACCTCTGGCTGAAGCGCATCAAGAACGCGGTGCTGGCCCAGCGCCTGAACGGTGCCGACGACGACGCCATCGTCGAGACCCTGCGCCGCCGCTATGAAGGTCAACTCAAGCGCGCCTACCAGGCCCGCAGCGAAGATGCCTTCCAGGCCTACATGAACGCGTTTACCGGCATGTGGGACCCGCACACTTCCTACTTTTCGCCGCGCACCTCCGAGAACTTCAATATCAACATGAGTCTTTCTCTTGAAGGCATTGGTGCGGTGCTTCAATCAGACAACGAATACACCAAGGTGGTCAGGCTTGTCCCAGGCGGCCCGGCGTCCAAGCAGGGCCAGTTGGAACCGGCAGATCGCATTGTCTCGGTGGCACAGGAGGACGAGAAGCCGGTGAACGTCATCGGCTGGCGCCTTGATGAGGTTGTGGATCTGATTCGCGGGCCCCGGAACTCAACGGTCACACTCGAAGTTATTCCGGCCAATGCGTCTGACGAAACCATCACCGAGACCATCGCCATCAAGCGGGATGAGGTAAAGCTGGAGGAACAGAGCGCCAGCAAGGACACCATCCAGCTTGAGCGCGGCGGCAAGGAATACACCATCGGAGTCATTACCATTCCGACATTCTATGCCGACTTCCAAGCCATGCAGGCCGGCGATCCAAACTACAAGAGCACGACCCGGGATGTCCGCAACCTGATTACCGAGCTCGAAGCCGAGGGCGTGGACGGACTGGTCATGGATTTGCGCAATAACGGTGGTGGAGCTCTGCACGAAGCCAACGATCTGGTCGGCCTGTTTATCGACAAAGGCCCCACCGTTCAGATCCGCAATGCCAACAACGATGTTCAGATACTGAACGACGAGGATCCTTCCGTCGCCTATGATGGCCCGCTGGTGGTGCTCACCAACCGCATGAGTGCGTCAGCATCGGAGATCTTCGCTGGAGCCATCCAGGACTATGGACGCGGTCTGGTCGTCGGCTCCCAGACATTCGGCAAGGGCACAGTTCAGGCGGTACGCCCCCTGAACCATGGCCAGCTCAAGATTACCCAATCGAAATTCTACCGGGTATCCGGTGGCTCTACCCAGCACAAGGGGGTGATTCCGGACATCGAAATTCCGTCCCGGATCGATAAAACCCGCATCGGTGAAGACGCCCTGGATCACGCCCTGCCCTGGGATCAGATCGAAGCCGTGCCGCATAACCGCTATTTTGATTTCAGCGGCATCATTGATGAGCTTCGCAAGCGCCACGAAGAGCGGTTCTCAACCAATGCGGAATTCAGCCTGCTGCAACAGGAAATCGATTTCCTGACCAAGCAGCGTGCCACGGACAGCGTCAGCCTGAACCTGGAAGAACGCCGCGCCCAGCACGAACAGATTGAGCGCACGCGTCTGAGCATTGCCAACGCAAGACGGGAACTGAAAGGTCAACCGCCATTCGATTCCCTGGAGGCCCTTGAGGACTGGCAGGACCAGCAGGCGGCTGATCCCGACTCCACCGACGAAGAACTGGATTTCGTGATCCGGGAGGGCGGTCATATCATGGCTGACATGCTGGATCTGGATAACCGCATGGCGTCCATCCTGGATCCGCACCAGTTTGCGGCGCAGGCCCCGGCCTCTGCCACAACCCGATAAAAGGACGCATCCAAGCCCATGACCGAAAGGGACTCCAGCGGGCAGGATAACCGCCAAAAAGCGCGGATGCTCCAGGACATGCTCCTGGACGCCTTGCATGCCATGCGATCGCTCGAACAGGTGGAAGGGCTGGAAAAACCGGTAACCCAGGAACGGACGCCGGAAGGGCTGATCGACCGTCTGGCCAGCCTGACCGGGTCTGCGCTGCGGTTCGGAGTGAAAGCCACTGATACCTCTCTGCGGGTTGGACGGGCTCTCATGAATTCTCAGGATCAGTTGCGGGCGATGCTCACGGCGGGCCAATCCCTGAAGGACATTCGGGAAGTGGCCGGTTTAACCTTGTCGGAAATGAGCGAAGCGCTGAACCTGAAGGACAAATCAGTGCTGGAAGCCATCGAGAATGGCACCTCCACCCTCTCTTTCGAGTTGATTCTACGACTTGCTGCTCTGATCGCCCGAAACGACCCCATCCCATTCATTATGCGCACCACGCGCAACTACAATCCAGAGGTCTGGCAGATCCTGAACGATTGGGGCGTTGCCAGGCTGCCACTGCAGTTTGAGCGCGAACGGGAATTCATCAATATCTTCCGCCGGCATGACGATGCCCGCACGCTTTCGGATGAGGGTTTTCAGAAGGTACTGGAGTTTACCCGACAGAGCTTTGAGATGTCCCTGCACTTTATAGAGGAACAGGAACAGGAGGTGGCCAAACTGCGGGCTGCCTGCGAAGACAAACACCCCGACGGTCCAGCCAGATCTGAGAAGTCCCCCGTCCGCAAGAAGCGGCCGGCGGGAGGTCCCTCTTCAACCAAATAGCGCTTTCATACCGGTAATATTCGGGTTATGCACAACGCCCTTTTCAGTAACGATGGCGTCGATCAGGTTGGCTGGTGTCACATCGAAGACCGGGTTGAACACATTGACGCCCTCCGGCGCCAGCGGAATACCCCGGATTTCCCGCACCTCAATACCGTCACGCTCCTCTATGGGAACATCCGCGCCTGAGGCAAGGACCATATCCACGGTGCTCGACGGCGCTACCACCATGAACCCCACTTTGTGATGCCGGGCCAGCACCGCAAGACTGTAGGTGCCAATCTTGTTGACCACATCGCCATTGGCGGTGATTCGGTCGGCGCCAACAATAATCCAACTCACATCGTTGCGAGCCAATATTGCTGCCGCGGCGCCATCAGCGTTCAAGGTGACAGGAATACCATCCCGAGACAGCTCCCAGGCCGTCAACCGGCCGCCCTGAAGCCAGGGTCGGGTTTCATCGGCGTAGACTTCTTTCAAAAGTTTTTTCTCGTTCAGCCGGCGAACAACGCCCAGAGCTGTGCCGTAGCCGCCGGTGGCAAGCGCACCAGTGTTGCAGTGGGTCAACACCGAAAGCGGTTTCTCTGCTCCAATGAACTCCAGGGCATGGTCCGCCATCGCGAAATTGGCAGCCAGATCCTCTTCATGGATTGCTTCAGCCTCCTTGGCCAAACGTTTCTCCGCCTCCTCGAGAGAGTGACAGGCGTGGAAGACCCGTTCCATGCGTTGCAGCGCCCAGAACAGGTTCACCGCCGTTGGCCGTGATGCCGCCAGCTCACGAATGGATTGTTTGATTTCCGCTTTCCAGTCGCCACCGCCGGCATGCCTGGCTGCCAGGGCGACCCCGTAGGCTGCGCTGATGCCGATCGCCGGAGCGCCCCGAACCACCATGTCCCGGATGCTTTGCGCCACACCCGCTGCGCCCTCCAGGGTTATCCAGTGTTCCTCCCCGGGCAGCAGTCGTTGGTCCAGCAACTCGAGACTGCTGCCATGCCACCGTATTGCAACGGTGCCAATGCCGCGTTCAGAAGAGGGTTTCGGGGTTGTTGCCATAGAAAACTGCTCCGGTTTTTCAGCGCTGAAAACTGCCAGTATAACGGTTATACTTCCGGGCTACATTTTCAAGGTGCGGCGGGTTCGCACCAAGCGCTGTAAGGCAGGAATGAATGACCGCAGATACCATCACCGCGGCCGATATCCGCATCAACGCGCGCTGGCTGATTCCAATTGAGCCGGCAGGCACGGTGCTTGAGAATCACGCCGTCATAATTCAGGGTAACCGCCTGGCCGCCGTAATCCCCCAGGAGCAGGCGGACCAGACGTTCCGAACCCGCGAAACCGTCGATCTTCCTCACCATGTTGTCATGCCCGGTCTGATCAATATGCACGGTCATGCCGCCATGACCCTCTTTCGCGGGATGGCGGACGATCTCCCGCTCATGACCTGGTTGAATGATCACATCTGGCCGGCCGAAGGCCGCTTTATCAGCGACCAGTTCATTGCCGATGGCACCCAACTGGCGATGGCGGAAATGCTGCGCACCGGAACCACCACGTTTTCGGACATGTATTTCTTTCCCGAAATCGCTGCACAGGTCGCCCATGATGCGGGTATGCGCGCCCAGATCTGTTTTCCACTGCTGGATTTCCCAACGCCCTGGGGCGCCGGCCCGGACGAATATCTGAGCAAGGGTGCCGACTTTATAGACACCTGGAAAACCGATGGCTACATCATGCCAGCCATTGGCCCCCACGCGCCCTACACGGTCTCTGACGGACCAATGATCGAAGCCGTCCGGCTGTCGGAAAAAACCGGTGCCGCCATCCAGATACACCTGCACGAAACTGCATTTGAAGTAGCCGAGGCTACTGAGAAACTTGGCCAGCGACCGACGGCCAGGCTGGCAGACCTGGGCGTACTGCGCCCGGAGACGCAGTGCGTGCACATGACCCAGATCGACGACAGCGATACAAGCCTGTTGAGACAATCGGGGGCCAACATCATCCACTGCCCGGAATCGAATCTGAAGCTGGCCAGCGGCCTTTGCCCGGTTCAGGAACTTCTGGATAACGGGGTCAATGTCGCAATTGGCACCGACGGGGCAGCCAGCAACAACGACCTGGACCTGTTCGGAGAGCTCCGCACCGCTGCCATGATCGCCAAAGTGGTGGCCGGTGATGCGTCGGCGTTGTCGGCCCACAAAGCCCTGGAAATGGCAACTATCAACGGGGCCCGGGCCCTGAGGCGGGATCACGAACTGGGATCCCTGGTGAAGGGCAAACTGGCGGACATCATTGCCATTGATCTGAGTGACCCATTTTTACAGCCGGTCTACGATCCGGCCTCACACCTGGTGTACAGCAACCATGGTCGTTCAGTAAGCCATAGCTGGATTAACGGCGTACCACAAGTACAGGATGGCCGGCTTACCCGCATTGACGTTGCCGATCTCATGCTGCGGGTAGAAGACTGGGCCGGGCGGATCCGTACAAAGGCCAACTAACCGATTTCCCATTGATTCACCAGGCAGAACGAACCATGACAAACCAGAATGTAGACCGGAACGAGATCGCCAAATTTGAAGCCCTGGCCAGCCGCTGGTGGGACCCTTCAAGCGAATTCAAGCCGCTGCACGACATCAACCCGCTGCGCCTGAACTACATTGATGAGCGGGTCTCCCTGCCCGGCAAACGCGCCCTGGATGTCGGCTGCGGTGGTGGCCTCCTGTCGGAGGGCATGGCTCAGCGCGGGGCCCATGTTACCGGTATCGATATGGGCGAGGCGCCGCTCGCGGTCGCGCGGCTGCACGGCATGGAAAGCGGCGTGAACGTGGATTATCAGCAGATCACCGTCGAGGAACTGGCGCAGGACAGCGATCACACCGGCCAGTACGATGTCGTTACCTGCCTGGAAATGCTGGAGCATGTCCCGGATCCAGCATCGGTCATCAAGGCATGTGCCGCCATGCTGAAACCCGGCGGGCATATTTTTGTCTCAACTATCAACCGCAACCCCAAGTCGTTCCTGTTTGCGATTGTCGGCGCCGAATACGTGCTCCGGTTGCTGCCGAAGGGCACACATGAGTGGAAGAAGTTTATTCGGCCCTCGGAAATGTCCGAC
>JAWWAT010000197.1:0-6302 GCA_033721635.1 Marinobacter sp.
CAGCAGGCCGGGCTGGCCCTTGTCGACTTCCTTCATGAAGCCTTTATTGTCGCGAATTGGATCCCGGGTGCCCTCGTGGAATTTCACCAGTTTGTAGGGCGCCGTAGAGATGCCCACGGTGTTGTCCATGTTGAAGAAGTTGCTGAAGCCGATGTTGCCCTCGCTGGAGGCGTAGAGTTCGGCTACGGTCTCTATCCCGAAGCGTTCCTTGAATTCTTTCCAGATGGACGGGCGCAAGCCGTTGCCGATCATTTTGGTGAGGCTGTGGTTTCTGTCTTGCTCGCCCGGTGGTTGATTCAACAGGTAGCGGCAGAGTTCGCCGACGTAGCCGAAAGTGGTGGCGTGGTAGCGGCGAACATCGTCCCAGAAGGCGCTGGCGGAGAACTTGCGGCGCAATGCAATGGCGGAGCCGCCGGCCAGTACCGACCCCCAGCAGACCAGCAGGGCGGTGCCGTGGTAGAGGGGCAGGGTGCAGTAGAGAACATCCTCCGGCTTCATGGCCAGCGACATCAGGCCAAACCCGCCGTAGGCCTTGATGAATTTACGGTGTGAACCCGGGGCGGCCTTGGGCAGGCCGGTGGTGCCGGAGGTGAACAGGTAAATGGCTGTGTCACCCATTGTCGGGGGATCACTCAGAACCGGCTCGTCACTGTTGAAGGTACTCACCTCACCGGCCATGTTGGTGTAGCCGGCGGGAGCATCGCCAAAGGCGTTCAGGGTGTTGGTATCCGCCAGAAACTGGAATGGTTGCGGATGGTCGGTGTCGATGTCTGCCTTGATGCCGTCAAAGGCCTTCACCAGCTCTTCGCCGACCACAACCATTTTCGGTTTAATCAAATTGATGCTGTGGGCCAGTATTTTGCCCTTCTGGGAGGTATTGAGCATGGCGCAGGCGACGCCGAGTTTGGCGGCGCCCGCCACCACAGCCAGCAGTTCCGGACGGTTTTCGAGAAACACCGCGATGGCATCGCCTTTGGTCAGCCCCTGCTCCTGTAGGTAACGGGCGATTCGGTTGGCCCAGCCATTAAGCTCGCTCCAGGTGATCGAGCGGTCTTCAAACAGGATGGCTGACCGGTTACCCACACGTCTGGCGTTGCTTTCGATGAGCGTGCCCAGGGTCAGTTCCCGGCTCTGGTTTTTCAGGGAGTAGTAATACAAACCCCGGGTAATGGCCGGCAGGCGTCGCAGCACACCGGGTAGGCTGCGGGCGATGTCCAGTGCGGATACGTTGTCTTGGCTCATGGTCTTTCCATTGGTCCCTTTTATTGTGTGGACTATGAACCCGCAACAACGCATGCCCCGGGTTCAGTCCAGAAACAGATCCGGCATCAGTGGCTTGTCGCCTGGTTCGTACCGGTAATGCTCAAAATCGGTAATGCCGTCCTGCCTGAGCAGGTCCTCGTCAATGAGGTTTTGCCCGGTCATGGTGTCAGGTGACCGGCTCAGGATGCTGGCAGCGGCATCAGCCATAATGTCCGGCTTCCTCCCCTGGGCCATCATCTTCGGGCCGCCTACTTCAAACTCGATGGCCGCAGTGGCGATCAGGGTTTTCGGCCAGAGCGTGTTGACGGCAATGCCGTAGCGCCTGAATTCCTCCGCCATGCCCAGACTGAGCATCGTCATGGCGTACTTTGTGGTGGTGTACGGCCCGTACTGGGCAAACCACCGGGTGTTCAGGTTCAGGGGCGGCGACAAACTCAGGATGTGGGCCTGGTCCGACTCCTTCAGCCAGGGCAGGGCCGCTTGGCTACAGGCCATGACTGCACGGGCGTTCACCTGATGCATCAGGTCGTAACGGCTGACTTTCAGGTTTTCCACTCCGGTCAGTTTTATTGCACCAGCGTTATTCACCAGCGCGTCAATGCCGCCAAAATGTTCACCCGCTTCGTCGATGCGCTGTCGAATCTGCTTCTCATCCCGCACATCCAGGACCAGGGGCAGTGCCTGGCCGCCGGCTTCACGCACTTCCTCGGCCACCGTATGAATGGTGCCGGGCAGTTTCGGATGTGGTGTGTCCGATTTGGCGGCAATCACCACGTTGGCGCCCTGGCGAGCACAGGCGAGGGCAATCGCCCGACCAATGCCCCGGCTGGCGCCAGTAATAAAAACGGTTCGGTTACGCAATGTGCTCATGCGTTGCTCTCCTGTTGGGCCGTCTCGTTGGCGGTAATCTCAACCAGCAACTGACTGCGCTTTACCTGGTCACCCTCGCTGGCATGAACCTGGCCGACAACGCCGTCGCGGTCGGCTTTCACTGGATGCTCCATCTTCATGGCTTCCAGTACAACCAGCGTATCGCCCTGGCGAACGCTCTGGCCAGCCTCGACCAACACATCAATGATGGCGCCATCCATGCTAGCCTGGATTCGGCCGCTGCCGGCACCACCAGCACCCTGCGCAGGCTGGTGGGTAATATCCCGCACCGACCAGGATTGCCCGAACGCCTGCAAATATAGGCAATCGCCGTGGCGGTGATATTGGCAAGTCTGACGAACGCCGTTGTCGATAATGCATAAAAGGCCATCACGCTGGCTTTCAAGTGCCAGGGAGTGCCGGGTTTCACCCATACTGACAGACAACCGGTTGCCGCTGCGGGTAACCAGTAACTCAACGGAGGTTTCTCCGGTTTCCAGCTTGATGGGGGTCATGGTGGCTGGTGCGTTGCTCCAGGCGCTCTGGCCTGAGTTGCCATGGTCGAACACGCAGGCGGCCAGCGCCAGCTGGCGGATATCCAGGGTCTGGGGCTGCAGGGATGGATCTTCGCTGAACGCCTGCTGCAGGAAGGCGGTGGTGGCCTCACCGGCCCCGAAGATGTCGTCGGCGATAATCCGGCTCAGGAAGTGGCGGTTGGTGGTCACACCGAACACGGTGGTGTCCTCCAGGGCCCGGATCAGACGGCGACGGGCTTCATCGCGGTTCTGCCCCCAGGCAATGACCTTGGCCAGCATGGGGTCGTAGTGGGGCGTAACGGTATCGCCGGAGCGCACGCCGGTGTCGAATCGCAATCCTTCGCCCTCCGCCGGTTCAAAGGCATACAGTGGGCCGGTCTGGGGGGTGAACCCGTGAGCAGGATCCTCCGCATAGAGCCGCACTTCAATGGCGTGGCCATTCAGCTGGATTTCATCCTGGGTGAGTGGCAGCTCACGGCCTTCAGCAACAGTGAGCTGCCAGGCGACCAGGTCCTGGCCGGTAATCAGCTCGGTGACCGGGTGTTCTACCTGCAGGCGGGTGTTCATTTCCAGGAAGTAGAAGTTCCGGTGTTTGTCCACCAGGAACTCGACGGTGCCGGCGCCCTCGTAATTGCAGGCCAGTGCCGCTTTGACCGCGGCCTCACCCATGGCCTGGCGCAGTTCTGCTGTTACAAAGGGGGAGGGCGCTTCTTCAACTACTTTCTGGTGCCTGCGCTGCACGGAGCAGTCCCGTTCGCCCAAGTGGACGGCGTTGCCATGTTGGTCGGCAAACACCTGGATTTCAACGTGCCGTGGCTCGATCACGGCTTTCTCGAGGATTAGTTCGTCGTCGCCAAAGGCCTGTTTTGATTCGGACCGGGCCCGTTTAATGTTGTCGGCCAGTTCGGCTTCGCTTTCAACCAGGCGCATGCCCCGGCCTCCACCGCCGGCGGAGGCTTTGATCATCAGGGGGTAGCCGATGTCTTTGGCTGCGGCGATCAGTTCGTCGTCGCTGGCGTTGTTGCCTTCATAACCGGGCACCACGGGTACGCCGGCTTCCTGCATGGCGATTTTGGATCGGCGTTTGCTGCCCATCAGTTCGATGGCCGAGGCGGGCGGGCCAACGAACACCAGGCCGGCGTCTTTGCAGGCGTTGGCGAAGGTGGCGTTCTCGGAGAGGAAGCCGTAGCCGGGGTGGATGCAGTCGGCGCCGGTTTTGCGGGCGGCTTCGAGGATGGCGTCGCTGTTCAGGTAGGAGGCGGATACCTGGGCCGGGCCAATGCAGACGGCTTCGTCGGCCAGTTCGACGTGCATGGCTTGGGCGTCGGCTTCTGAGTAGACGGCCACGGTGCGGTAACCCAGGGCTTTCGCGGTGCGGATGACCCGGACTGCGATTTCGCCTCGGTTGGCAATTAACAGTTTCTTAAGCATGTTCTTGTTTTCCCCTGTGGAGTTCGCCGCAAGGCTGGGGCCCTCTGGCTTCCAGAAAACCGCTACGGGCACATCCATGTGCGCTTGGCGTCGGCCATCCATGGCCGCCGACATTTTCTGGAAGCCAGAGGGCCCCAGCCTTGCTCCGCATCATTCGGAGTCGCCTGCCCAGGCTGGTGGGCGTTTCTGCATGAAGGCCATAGTGCCTTCAGTCCCTTCGCTTCCCCGAATGGCTTCCGCGAATTTCTCAGCCGCGCTGTCGAGCAGGCCGCTCATGGGTTCATGGCCCACCCGATGAAGTAGAGCCTTGGTTTCAGCAGTAGCTACCGGTGCGCAATGGCGAACACGATCCAGAGCGCTGGCCAGCATCTCTTCAAGTTCATCATCGGAAGATGCCGCCTGGTGAACGATGCCGAGACGGCATGCCTCGTTTGCATCGATTCTCAAACCGAGCAGGGCCAGTCGCCGGGACTGGGTGAGGCCGATGCGTTCAACCACGAACGGCGCAATCTGGGCGGGAATGACGCCGAGGGAGGTTTCCGGCATGCCGAATTTCGCAGTCGGCCCGGCAATGGCAACGTCGGAAACGCAAGCCAGGCCGAATCCGCCGCCCATGACGGCGCCCTCGGTGACCGCGATGACCACCTTCGAGGATTCATTCACCTGCTGAATCATCTGGCCGAAGGCCCGGTTCAGACGGTAGAACGGATCGGCCTCACCCTCGGCCGCCTTCTGCCCGCGGGCACCGGCCATGTCTTTGATGTCACCGCCGGCACAGAAATGACCACCGGCGCCCCGGATCACGACAGCGCGTATGTGAAGATCGTTTTCGATCTGGGTAAATACCGCCGACAATTCCGCCACCATTTCAAGGCTCATGGCGTTCCGAACGTCCGGGCGGTTAATGGTGATAAATAGGGTAGGGCCCTGTTTCTCCAGAAGGAGAGTTTCGCAATGTGGTAGTTGATCCATACATGACTCCACGTTAAAAGCTTGGGGCTGTGGGTTTGGCCGGGCCTCCCAGGACCGTTGAGGGCCATGGATGGCCCGATCGAGCCCTACAGGGACGTACTTGCGGGCGTGTCCTGGGAGGCCCGGCCAATCCCGCAGCCTTCCGCCATAGCTGAATAACTCAGTCGCGCTTCTTGCCCGGCAGAGTCCCCATCATCTTGCAGATAATCCCGAGCATGATTTCATCGGCACCCCCGCCGATGGACACCAGCCGAACATCCCGATGCGCCCGGGAGATCGGGTTGTCCCACATGTAACCGTTGCCACCCCAGTACTGCAGGCAGCTGTCTGTGACCTCACGTCCCAGACGCCCGGCCTTGAGCTTGGCCATGGAAGCCAGGCGGGTCACATCCTTGCCGTCAACGTGCAGCTCGCAGGCCTGGTAGGTGAGGGCGCGGAGGGCCTCGACTTCGGTTTGCAGCTCCGCGAGGCGGAAATGGATAACCTGGTTATCGATCAGGGGCTGGCCGAAGGTCTTGCGCTCGCGGCAGTACTCGATGGTCTTGGTAATGCAGTTTTCCAGCGCCTTGATCACGTTGGCGGCACCCCACAGGCGCTCTTCCTGGAACTGCAGCATCTGCATCATGAAACCGGTGCCCTCCGCGCCAATGCGGTAGCGTTGGGGCACGCGCACGTCGTCAAAGAAAATCTGGGCGGTTTCTGAAGAGCGCATACCCAGCTTGTTTAGATGGGGGCTGAAGGAGATGCCTGGTGTCTTGGTGGGCACCACGATCAGGGATTTGTTCTTGTGGGGCTTGTCGTCCGAGGTGTTGGCCAGCAGGCAGATGAAGTCGGATTTGGGGCTGTTGGTGATCCACATTTTGGAGCCGTTGATGATGTAGTCGTCACCGTCTTTCTTTGCTGTGGTTTTCATCCCTGCCACATCGGAACCTGCGCCAACCTCGCTGACGCCGATGCAGCCTACCATGTCGCCGGCAATGGCCGGCGCCAGGAAGCTGCGTTTCAGTTCATCGGAACCAAACCGTGCAATAGCCGGGGTACACATATCGGTCTGAACCCCGATGGCCAGCGGCACGCCGCCACAATGGGCCATGCCCAGTTCTTCCGCAGCCACCAGGTTGTAGCTGTAATCCAGACCCATTCCGCCGTACTCTTCGGGCTTCTGAATGCCCAGGATCCCGAGGTTGCCGAGCTTTTTAAACAGCTCATGAATCGGAAATTCCCCGGCCG
>JAWWAT010000198.1:0-6289 GCA_033721635.1 Marinobacter sp.
GGGCAAATTCCTCGACCAGAACTATGCCCTGGAGTCCGTCATGGCCAGCGATGAAGAGGGCGCCATGGCCGCTCTCGAGGACATGCTGGAGAACGGCATTGATCTGCTAGTGACCCGCGTTCCTGCGGATACACTGCAGGCCATGGCAAAGCGGGCCGGTGATAAGGCACTGCTGTTCAACGCCGGCGCCTCTGACGATGACCTGCGAATCAGCGAGTGCCAGCCCAACGTTCTGCACACCATTCCCTCCTACGCCATGCTGACCGATGCCCTTGCCCAGTGGCTGAGTATGCGACGCTGGAAAGAAGTGTTCCTGATTACCGGGCCCACGGACCAGGACAAGGCCTGGGCCGACGCCTTCCGCCGCGCCAGCAAACGGTTTGGCCTGGACATCATCGCCGACAAGCCCTGGACCTTCGATTCGGACCTGCGCCGCACGGCTTCCAAAGAACTGCCCGCATTCACCCAGGCGAGTGATTATGACGCCGTGGTAGTTGCCGACGTGCGTGGCGATTTCGGGGAGTACGTGCCGTTCAATACCTGGCTGCCGCGCCCGGTAGTAGGCACCCAGGGCATGGGCCCGGAAGCCTGGCACCGGGTGGTCGAAGCCTGGGGCGCGGCGCAGTTACAGAACCGTTTCCGGGAACTGGCGGGTCGCGAAATGAACAGTGAGGATTATGCCGCCTGGGCCGCTGTCCGCTCCATCGGCACCACTGTGACCGGGCTCAGTGAAGCGGGCCATTCAAATATTCGCGAATACCTGTTTTCCGATGACTTCCAACTCGCCGCCTTCAAGGGCCGCAAGCTGACATACCGGCCCTGGAACGGGCAGCTCCGCCAGCCAGTTCCCCTGGTTCATCCCCAGGGCCTGGTTGCGACGCCACCGCTGGAAGGCTTCCTGCATCCCGATTCCGAACTGGACACCCTGGGCTACGACAGGCCCGAGAGTGACTGCCAGATCAACTGACCCCCACTGAACAACAAGAAGGAACACTGACCATGAAAAATGCATTCAAGATTGCGGCCCTGGCAGCGGCCATCGGCCTGTCCGGCCCTGCGCTGGCAAGCCTGGCCTACGTATCCAACGAGAAGGATGACACCCTCTCGGTGATCGATACCGAGACCAATGAAGTGGTGGACACCATCGAGGTAGGGGCACGGCCAAGGGGCATCCTGCTATCAAAGGACCACACGAAACTCTATATCTGCGCCAGCGACGACGACACCGTCCAGGTACTGGACCTGGCTACCCGCAAAATTGTCGACACCCTACCCTCCGGCGAAGATCCCGAGCAGTTTGCCCTGCATCCCAACAACCGCCATCTCTACATCGCCAATGAGGACGACGCCATCGTCACCGTGGTGGATGTGGAAACCAAGGACGTTCTGGCCCAGATTGATGTGGGCGTGGAACCGGAAGGCATGGCGGTCAGCCCCAACGGCAAATGGGCGGTGAATACCAGCGAAACCTCCAGCATGCTGCACTGGATCAATACCGAAACCTTCGAAATCGAGAAGAACACCGTGGTAGGCCAGCGCCCGCGCCACGTGGAGTTCACCAAAGACAGCAAGATTGCCTGGGCGTCGGCAGAGATCGGCGGAACCGTACATATTTTCGACGTGGACACCATAGAAGAAATCAAACAGATCGACTTCAAGATCAAGGGCGTGCCCCAGGATCGGGTACAACCGGTGGGCATCGAGCTCACCTCGGATGGCAAGTACGCCTTCGTGGCCCTCGGCCCCTCCAACCACGTCGCGGTGGTGGATGCTAAGACCTATGAAGTCCTGGATTACCTTCTGGTCGGCGCCCGGGTCTGGCAGCTGGACCTGGACAAGGACGAGAAGTACCTCTACACCACCAACGGCGTGTCCAGCGATGTATCGGTCATCGACGTGGAAGAGCTGAAGGTGATCAAGTCCATCAAGGTGGGCCGCTTCCCCTGGGGTGTGGTCATCGATCCCACTTCATGACCATTGAAGCCCGCAACCTCAGCTTTCGCTACGGCGACAAGCCGGTGCTCAGGGAGGTCAGCTTCGCGCTGACCTCCGGCGGTTTTCATGCCCTGCTGGGGCCCAATGGCGCCGGCAAATCCACGCTGTTCGGTCTGCTGACCCGTCTGCTCGCGCTGCAACAGGGTGACATCCTCATGGCCGGCCAATCCCTGAAGAAACAACCCGCTGGGGCCATGCGCCAGATCGGCGTCGTGTTCCAGCAGAATGCCCTGGACCTGGACCTGACCGTACGCCAGAACCTGCTCTATCACGCCGCGCTTCATGGCCTTTCACACAAAGAGGCCCGGCTGCGGGGCGACCGGGAGCTGACACGCTTCCAACTGCTTGAACGGGCGAACGAACCGGTGCGAAAACTCAACGGCGGCCACCGCCGACGGATCGAAATCGCTCGCGCCCTGCTCCATGAACCTTCCCTGCTATTGCTGGATGAACCCACGGTGGGGCTGGATGTGGCCAGCCGCCGGGGGCTGAACGATCACGTACGCATGCTCTGTGACTCCGATGGTCTGACCGTACTCTGGGCCACCCACCTCATCGAAGAGGTTCGCCCCGAAGACCGGGTGCTGATCCTCCACGAAGGAAAACTGCTGGCCGACGGCGCGGGGCATGACATCTGCCAAGCCGAAGGCACCCGTGACCTGGCGGAAACTTTCCACACCCTGACAGGAGCCGGTTGAGATGAAAGCTGCGCATTACTGGCACTGTTTCGTGGGCATCCAGACCCGGGAGTGGTTACGCTTCTGGCAGCAACGCACCCGCTTTGCCAGCGCCCTCGTGCGTCCACTGCTGTGGCTCGTGGTGTTTGCCGCCGGCTTCCGGGCAGTGCTGGGTATTTCCATCATTCCGCCCTACCAGACCTACATCACCTACGAAACCTACATTGCCCCCGGGCTGTGCGGCATGATCATCCTGTTCAATAGCATGCAGGGGGCACTGTCCATGGTGTACGACCGGGAGTTGGGCAGTATGCGGGTGCTACTGATGAGCCCGTTGCCGCGGCCTTTCCTGCTGGTGACCAAGCTGCTCGCCATGGGTGTGGTGTCAGTGGGGCAGGTGTATGTATTCCTGCTGCTGGCCTTGGTGGTGGATGTGGAGCCGCCGCTGTGGGGCTATCTTGCAGTGTTGCCCGCTTTGATATTAACCAGCCTGATGCTCGGCGCTCTGGGCCTGCTGATCGCAACCTGGATCAAACAACTGGAGAATTTTGCAGGGGTAATGAACTTTGTCATTTTCCCCATGTTCTTCATGTCATCCGCCCTGTATCCGCTGTGGCGGATGAACGAGGCCAGCCCCTGGCTGTACTGGATCTGCCAGTTCAACCCATTCACCCACGCGGTGGAGGCGATCCGGTTTTCCCTGTACCTGGAGTGGAATCCGGTGGCGTATGGCATTACCGCCACCGTGACAGTCGTTCTGGCATTGCTGGCCACGGCCGGGTTCCGGCCCCAGCGGACGAAGATACTGGGTACCAGATCTGCGTGATTGAAAGATATCCTACAGGCAGGCCTTTCCGCGTCAGTTGCTACGAAGCAGTCTGGCAGCCTACCAACCTTCTGTTGGTATACCGTGTTCTTCGAGGTAGTCACCATGCCGTTTGAGGTAGCCTTTCGTGCGTTCCGTAAAGTCGGAAGGATCGCCGTAGCCCTCTGATGCCTGCATGCGCATAACCTCAACTTCGTTACCGATCTGGTTCATGATCCAGACTACCACGGTGCCTCCGGGGGCCAGGCCTATGGCCATCGTGTGACGAGGTCTCGACCGCACGTCAACCTGCGTCTTGTATGTTGCTGGCTCCCGCATGCGATCTTGCAGGTCAGGCGGCACTTCGATCAACTTGGAGTAGTACTTCTGCTCGGCAAATGAAAACCAGTGAATGAGGATCAATTCGGGAAAAGGATCAAGCCTGTGGCGCGAGCCACTAGGGCCGCGCGGACCTTTCCAGCAACAACTTACGTAGCCAACAGGCGCACGCCAACTCCGCTCCCCGGTCTTTTCAAGGAACATATTCACACCCCAAATATCGTAATGCTTCGGCGCTACTATTTTTATACCCCAGGGGGTATCTTCCTCTGTTGAGGTGGCGCAGCCGGTAGCCAGAAGTGCCACGAGGGCGATACCGAGAACCCATTCCTTGCGAATCATCATTCTCCCTCCTTTTGGGGATATACGAGGCGCTCTCCGGAAGGCGCAGGCGCGTGCGGGAACAAGACGCCCAGCTTCGCCGGCAATCCAGCTATCAATGCCTCAATGCTGTTGTAGTTTGCCGAGTAATGGATGTAGCGCTGGAGCAATAAGTCCAGGTATTTTGATTCAAGCGAGGGGGCGTCTTCGCCCTGAGCAACCTGTGCCAAAATTTGTTGCAGGACAGGTTCCAGTTCACCCGGCACAGAGACAGTCTCGTCGGTGGGATCAATTTCACTTAGAGGTAAATCATACTCAACCGCTAAACGATGCATCAAACGTAACGACACTCTCGAATATTCACCGCGCACCTGACGTAACATCCGCAACACCAGCTCTACCCGGCCATCCGGTGCAGGATGATCATAGCGCTGGGTAACAATATCCAGTCGTGCGGGACCTTCAGAACCCAGATCCTTCGGCCATGCCTGCAACTGATCCGACTGCCGTACCTGCAGATTATAGGGACCGATCCAGCCCTGGGCCGCTACCTGTTGCCGCTGGGCATCGAGGTTATCCCATTGTGCAGTCTTCTCTGGCCACCGCAGCCGGTTCCGGGGCACTTCCAGCATTGGGCTTAGTAGCACTTCCTCTCTCTGGCTTTCGCCATACCCACCACCAATATCGGAATGGACACCTGGCAGGGTGATCTCCCGAAAGTTGGCCGGGAGGGAGCCGTCTCGGCTTCTTATACTGTTGAGCGCAAAGTTTTTACGGTGTTCATGGGCCGCAGTTAGATGCACCACTTGGCCAACCTTGCCCGGCTCCAGATAGAGCTTAACGGGGTAGTTTCGGTCGTTGTGAGCAAACAGGTCACCAGACGCCGGGTTAACGATGGCGGCGACAGAGTCGAATAACCCCACGAAGCGGATCTCCACCTGCGCCGGCCAGAGGATACCGTTCTCCGCAAATAGCCTGCCCAGCAGACCATGCTCTCCCTGGTTGATCTCGTGCGCCGCATGGCGGGCCGCAGCAGCTCCTCGACTGAAGCCGAAAAGGTCAACGGTCAACTTGTCAATAACCCGACCTTGCAGGTCCTCTTGCACCAGAAAAACCAGCTCTGAAAAGGCATAGTTAACCTGCTGGATGACTCCCGCCTCCCCCATACCCGTGGCTGCGCCATACCATTTATCGCTATCTCCAGTTTTTGTACCCGCGCCAGGAGCGTAGACCTGTCGTTGGTAGATCATCTTGCCGTCAGACTCCAGCTCACCTTCCATGTACAGATCTCGCAGCTTCGCCACGTTAGTAACCGCATTCGCATAACTGCCGCCCATCAACATCGACAGGCGCCACTCACACTCCTCCCGACTAATCTCGTCATTTTCGTAGGGAACCAGGCAATCCTGCTCCAGCTGTTCGGCAAAAGACCGGACATTGGCGGCGTTGTTCATGGTGCCGTCGGTGAATATCCCGACTTCCAGATGCACTTTGGGGGGAGCAGCCTTGGTATCGGCCGTTGCATTTACTGCCGCACTCAGCGGCGCCACCGAGGCGGCCGCTCCCAGTGGCAGGCTCAGGCGATGATCCGCAGCTCCGCCTTGCGACTCCTGCTCTGAGCGCTGCCACTGCCGGTAGTTAACAGAAAAAAGGCCCACACCCAGCCCGCCAACGCCCCGGGGGTGATACTGCCGCAGTTGTGCCGGGGTAATATCGCAAGCATTCAGTTCGTCGACGGCCTTTCTGATTCCATAGGGAGAACCCATTCCACTACCCTTTACCCGCCAGCGACCACTACCGGGCAGACTTTCGTCCGGCTGCCAGGTCACCATGGGAGACAGAGGCCTGTCCGAACCGGTGTAAACAAGCATCAGCCTGCACTCGCTGACCGCCCGGTAGACGGCATCGGCCAGCCCGCTGCTGTCACTGGAACCAGCACCGAGTGTCGATGCCACGCTTGAGGGGACCACACTGCTATCGTCTTGCACGAAACGCCTGGCCATACTGGCGGCAATAAAGGGGGATTCAATACGGGGAAGGTGGTAGGCCTTCAAGTCCCAGACCGGGACCAGGTCCATAAAGCCCATCGTCAGCACTCCTTGTTGACGGTAAGAGACAAGCCGGCCATGTTAGCCGATGTTTCGCATACGCA
>JAWWAT010000199.1:0-6285 GCA_033721635.1 Marinobacter sp.
CCTCCGTCAGGGCAAGGGCGAACTGCGGCCAGAGCCCCTCACCGTGTGACTGGATGGCAGATCGGAACGCCGCGAAGTCGGCCACCCAGGCCGTTACAGGGGTTACGGAGGTCAGGCAGAGGGTATTTCGTACAGTTCGGCTTCGGCCGAAAACCGGCCAGACCATATCGCCTTCGGAAAAAAAGTGGTGCACAGACACTTTGCCACTGGGTGCTTCCCGGAACAGTCGAAGTATGCCGTATTGGACCAGGTACACGTTGGCCCAGGGAGTGTCATGTTTTTCCAGTGCCCTTTCGGGTTCAACCCGGCAAAGATGAAAAAGGCGTGCGAGATCGGCCAGAAACCGAGCGTCCGGGTCATTCTCGTGCCCTGCCAGGCGAATTCCGAAGATCCGACTGAGGCCATTCAATAAAGCCGTCGACTCCGGTGCGGCCTCCTGCTGGATAATCTCCGGGTTGTTCTCTCCCAGCATGCATGGGGCGGAGGAAACGTCTGGCCTGAAGATGCTGTTCATGGCGTTGACCCTGTCATGAGTGTCAGTGCAATTATGGTATCAGAAAAGCATCTTTTGAAATGACTTAAATCATTAAGGCTTTTTCACTGAGTCGATATCGCGATCTGACGAACGTTCAGTGATAGACTCCGGCGCCTGACGCTGGCAGTTTCCCCTTTCCACACGGAGTCCCGATGGCCGCAGCCCTTGCCCTGTTTTTCAAGCTTATTCCGCTCTATGTAACGGTGGCCCTGGGTTGGATTGCCGGTCGATACCTTGAAGCAAGTGGTCGCCATATCGCGGGCATCATGCTGTACATAGTGACTCCATCTGTCGTGTTCTCCGGCGTTATGGCGGCGCCGCTTTCTCCCGAGGTTATCCTGCTGCCATTCCTGGTATTTGGCATCTCCTCTGTTCTCGGAATCGTGCAGCTAAAGCTGGCAAAGAAGGTGCTAACGGACGGCAGTGCCAACATCATTCCACTGTGTGTCGGCTCCGGAAATACCGGTTACTTCGGGGTTCCGGTGGCCCTGTTGCTGTTCGGGGAAGAGGGGCTCGGGCTTTATATCGTGTGTATGCTCGGTACCACCCTGTTCGAAAACTCGGTGGGCTTCTATCTGGCGGCGAGAGGACGCTACAGCATCAAGGATGCGCTCTGGCGGGTTCTTAAACTGCCGTCGGTATACGCCTTCCTGGCGGCCGTTGCCCTCAACCTCGCAAATGCGGGTATCCCCGATATCTTCGTGCCGCTGTTTGAGAACCTCCGCGGTGCCTACAGCATTCTGGGCATGATGATTATCGGCATGAGCATCACCAGCTTTCGCGGCCTGGCGGGCAATGTCCGTTTTACGGCCCTGGCGTTTTTCGGGAAGTTTGTTATCTGGCCACTGGTGGCTATTGCGTTCTGGTGGCTTGATTCGGTACTTCTGGGCATTTATGGGCCGGCCGTTCACAAGGCCATGTTCCTGATTTCAATCACTCCGATTGCCGCCAACACCGTGGTCATCGCCACCTTGCTGGATACCTCGCCAAGGCAGGCAGCGGGTACCGTATTGCTTACCACGCTGTTTGCCCTGGCGTTCATACCGGTAATGATCTCGCTGGCCTTCTAGCGGCTGCTGTAAGGCTCGGCCACCGGTTGGGCTTCGCTGCCCCGGGCTTGTGCGATGTCACTGCGGGCGTGGCGTACCACGCTAATGCCAGCTGTGATCGCCAGGGTACCCATGATCGCGGCCACGATCAGGTCGGGCCAGGCAGTTCCAGTGCCGAATACGCCCAGCGCCGCTACCATGACCGCCACGTTTCCGATGGCGTCGTTGCGGCTACAGAGCCAGACCGAGCGCATGTCAGAATCCCCTTCACGAAATTTGAATAGTATTACGGCCACGCCCACGTTGGCGGCAAGTGCCAGCAAGCCAACAGCCCCCATGGTCAGCGGTTCCGGCGTAATGCCGGCCTGGACCACCCAGACCGCCCGACCCCAGACCACCAGGCCAAACACCGCCATGGTAATGCCTTTCACCATGGCTGCTCGTCCGCGCCAGAGCATACCCATGGAGAGTACGGTGAGGGATAGAATGTAGTTGGCGCTGTCGCCGAAGAAATCGATGGCGTCCGCCATCAGCGAGACAGAGCCCGATGACAGGCTGGCGATGCCTTCCACGACGAACATGGCCAGGTTCACCCACAGTGCAATCCATAACGCTTTGCGAAAGCCCGGGGCTGGGGATTTGGGTTCGGGGGCGGAACAACTGCACGCCATAAAGACCTCCTGTATTCGAATGTCTTCATTTAAAACCCTGTAGTTGCTACAGGGTCAACAGTTGCTCCCGGAAATTTTTCAGATACGTCAGTTATGGCCAGGGCCGTGGGTGCCGGGAACGTGATTGTGGCGCTCTTCGGGCTCTGGAGTCTCAAGCTCAGAGCTGAGCCCGCCGAGGATCCCGCATTCGCGCACAGTGCGCCCGTCGGAGCAGGCTTTCTGAAGCTGCTCGAGGGTTTCTTCAAGGCTCGCCAGTTCCTTTAAGCGTTCGCGTACATGATTCAGATGGCGGGCCAGCAAGGCATCGACCTCGCTGCAATCCGCTTCCGGTTGCTCGGCCAGCCGGATCAGCTCGCGGATCTCGTCCTGGGCCATGTCCAGGTTACGACAGCGTTTGATAAAGAGAAGGCGGTCCAGGTGGGCATTGCGGTAAGAGCGGTAGCCACTGTTGTCCCTGTCCGGTTCCGGCAGCAGGCCGATCTTTTCATAGTAGCGGATGGTTTCAACAGGAATGGCCGTTGTCTTTGCGAGTTCACCAATTTTCACTGTTTGATCCCCCCGGTGGTACCCGGAAAATGCACCGTTGCCTTGAGGCCTCCGATTGAGCCGGAGCTGAACTTCAGAGTACCACCATAGCGTTCTGTAATCTCCCGCACGATGGCCAGCCCCAGGCCATGTCCTGGAGTCTGTTCGTCCAGACGCAGGCCGCGGGTGCCGAGGGAGTCCAGCGCGTCCGCAGGAATTCCGGGGCCATCGTCCTCAACGGTAATGATAAATCCCTGCCTGCCTTCGTTCAGGCAAAGTTCCACAAATCTGGTGGACCACTTCCCGGCGTTGTCCAGAAGGTTGCCCAGCAACTCGTTAAGGTCGTGCTCTTCGATGGGCCAGCGCCGTTCTTCGGTCAGTACGGTCGACATTTCAAAAGACTTTGCCGGATAAAGCCGGCCGAGCATCCAGAGTAGGTCCCGGGCCTGCTTCAGGGGATAGGCGCTTTTGCCAACCTGGGGGCCTGCGAACCGGCTGCGTCGCATTTCTGCTTCAAGCTGTCTGTCGATGTCACTGAGCCGGCCGGCCATCTGTTGCCTGAGGTCGTTGGGGAGAGGGCGGTCGGTATCCTCCAGAATCTGGCGTACGGCGGCGATGGGCGTTTTCACACTGTGGGAGAGGTTCGCCAGTGCATCCCGGGAACGCTCCAGCCTCTGGTCAAGCGAGTCGAGCAACTGGTTGAGTTGCAGTACCAGGGGTTGGAGCTCCTCGGGGGCCCTGACATCAATCCGCGATTTCTCGCCATCCTGCAGTCTCTTTAATGCCGCCTTCAGGCTTACCACGGGGCGCATGGACAGGTTTATGCCGAGCCATAGAACGCCAACCAGCAGCAGGACAAGCAACAGTGAAACAACAGCCGTCCAGGCATGAAGCTCGGCCTGGCTGCGGCTCAGGGCACCAAGGTCTTCGGAGACGATCACCACAATGGCCTGGTCATCCACACGAAAGGACTTTCGGTAGGCAAGGATATCCGAAGGTGCTCCGGCAATCCGGGAGTCACTGACGCGAAGCGTACCTTCCTGCTCGGACTCCAAAAGCGGCATCAACATCGGCGCCCAGTTCTCGGGGGAGATGATGGTCCGGGAGTCGGAATGGATAGCGAACGCGTGGTGAAAAACTTCCTGGAAATAATCACCGGTCTGGAGGGTGTTCAGCCGACCATTGGAGTCGCGAATCTGGTGCTCCAGAAAAGCGACTTCGTCTTTGAGCCGGGTTTCCACAAATTGGCGGGACATGCGGTCAAGGAGGAGCCCGTGCACCAGCCATGCGAGAGCCATTAGAAGAATACCGGCCGGCAGCAGCAGTGCCAGCAGGGTTCCCTTGACCGAAACCGGTTTTTTAAACCACGTCATTAAACAGGTACCCCTGGCCACGTCGTGTTGAGATGGTTTCCGCACCTACCAGTTTTCGGAGTCTTCGAATGTAGGCCTCAATGACGTTCTCGCTGGGGTTGTCGTTCAGGCTGTACAGCTGTTCCATAAGTTGTTCTTTCGAGAAAACATGCCCTGGCCGGCTCATCAGGCAACGCAACAAACGGAATTCGGTTCCGGTGAGGCTGTGCTCCGTGCCGTCCTCCAGTTTCAGGCTCTGGCGGTGTTCGTCCAGTTCGAAGCGCCCGGCTTTTACCGTTGACAGCACGCGGCCTTCGCTGCGACGAACGATAGCATTCAGGCGAGCAATCAGCTCCTCGGTCTGGAAGGGTTTGGCAAGGTAGTCGTCGGCGCCGGCCTTCAGGCCATTTACTTTGTCTTGCCAGTCACCCCGGGCGGTCAGAATCAGTACCGGAAAGCCAGTGCCCCGATTTCGCCAACGCTTGAGCAGATCCAGGCCGTTGCCGTCGGGCAGGCCGAGATCCAGCACCACGGCCCGATAATCCTCCTGCTCGGCCAGGGTGAAGGCCCCCCTGGCGGTCCCGGTGGTATCCACACTGAAACCGGCTTTTTCCAACTGTCCGCTCAAGCCTTCGGCCAACAGCCGGTCATCTTCCACAAGCAGCAAACGCATACGACCATCCTTTTGTTGTCTTCCCACAGGGTGCCATTTTTGGGGGGCTTCCTGAATTCTTCCTGAATGCAAAAAAGGTTGTCATTTTCAGCAAGGATTCAGGTTGATAAGCGAAGGTATCGGACGATTCTGGATATTACTCAAGAACTCGAGCCATTTTCCCAACGCCATTATTTCACAGGAGCAAGCAGCATGAACCTATCGGTTTTTCTGGTGGCGGCAGCGTCCATGACCCTTTCCGCGACAGCCCTGGCGGCAGGCGCACACAGCGGTGGCCACGGCCAGGGTGGTGCAATCGGCGAACCCGGCAAAGCCTCCGAGGTCAGCCGCTCCATCACGGTCGCGATGCACGATAACTACTACGAGCCCGAGGCCGTCACTGTACAGCCCGGTGAAACCATCCGCTTCGTGGTCGAGAACAAAGGTAACCTGGTGCACGAGTTCAACATCGGCACCCCCGGGATGCACGAAGCCCATCAGGACGAAATGCAGATGATGGTCGAGCATGGCGTGATCCAGGGCGGAAAAATTAACCACGAGATGATGAACATGGAAATGGACGGCCATTCCATGAAGCACGATCACGCCAACAGCGTGTTGCTGGAGCCGGGGCAGAGCAAGGAAATCATCTGGACCTTCACGGAGCAGGCCAGCATCGAGTTTGCCTGCAATGTGCCCGGCCACTATCAGGCGGGCATGTACGGCGATATCAATTTCAAGTGATTTCCCGGGGGCCTGCCTCGCAAGATCGCACGACTGAGCAACGCCCCAGACAAGAGTAAAGGCAAGAGTAGTTAACCATGAAGAAACTGTTTCTGGCAGGCATTGCGGCCCTCGCGTTGCCAGTCGTGGCTGCGGCCGGCGAGTACGACCTGACCGTTGACCGCGTCACCATCGACACCGGCGATTTCGTCAAGGAAGGCATCGGTTACAACGGCGCATCACCTGGCCCGGTGCTTCGGTTCAAGGAAGGGGAAGACGTCACGATTAACGTCACCAACAATCTTGACGAGATGACGTCGATCCACTGGCACGGACTGATCCTGCCCTTCGAGCAGGACGGCGTACCCGGTATCAGCTTCCCGGGTATCAAGCCGGGTGAAACCTTCACCTACCGGTTTCCCATCGTGCAGGCCGGTACTTACTGGTTTCACAGCCACTCCGGTTTTCAGGAGCCGAACGGGGCCTACGGTGCCATCGTGATCGAGCCCGAGGGCCGCGAGCCCTTCCGTTACAATCGGGATTACGTGGTACAGCTGACCGACAAGCACCCGCATTCGGGTGACCGCATCATGCGTAACCTGAAAATGTCGGCCGATTACTACAACCGCCAGCAACAGACTCTCGGCGACTTTTTCGAGGAGTCGGGCGAGCAGGGCTTAATGGCCACCCTGCGCGACCGGATGATGTGGGGCGACATGCGCATGATGAAGGCGGATATCGAGGACGTGCAGGGCTTTACTGGCCTGATTAACGGCAA
>JAWWAT010000200.1:0-6284 GCA_033721635.1 Marinobacter sp.
AAAGCGCGAGTTTGCCGAGATCATTCCCCTTTCTGCCCTGAAAGAGACCAATCTTGAGCCTCTGGAAGAGGCGGTGGGGCGTTACCTGCCGGAGAGTATCCACTTCTACCCGGACGATCAGATCACCGATCGCAGTGAACGTTTCCTGGCATCGGAGATTGTCCGGGAAAAGATCACCCGCCAGTTGGGAGCCGAGTTGCCTTACTCGGTTGCCGTGGAGATCGAGGAGTTCAAGCGCGAGGGCAAGACCCTGCACATCTCCGCCCTGATCCTGGTCGAGCGCGAAGGTCAGAAGAAGATCATCATCGGCGAGAAGGGCGAGCGGATGCGCCGCATTGGTCAGGAAGCGCGCACGGATATGGAGCGACTGTTCGACAGCAAAATCATGCTGAGGCTCTGGGTCAAGGTCAAGCGTGGCTGGGCAGACAGCGACCGGGCCCTGAAAAGCCTGGGCATGAACGACCTCTGAGGCGGCTATGAAGGGGCCTGAGCTGCAGGAGCCCGCTTATGTCCTTCACCGCCGCCCCTGGCGGGAAACCAGCCTGATGGTGGATCTCTTCGCCTTGAACCATGGCCGTATAACCGTCATTGCCCGGGGAGCCAACAGCGCCAAAAGCCCTCTGAAAGCCCAGCTACAGCCTTTTCAGCCGCTGATAGTGGACTGGGCTGGTCGGGGCGATCTGAAAACCCTGACTCAGGTCGATGTGCGAACCGGCCCGATGATCACCCGGACAGTGTCGCTCTACAGCGGCCTGTACCTGAATGAACTGTTGCAGCGGGTTCTGCCCGTTGCTGATCCCCATCCGACCCTCTTTGCAGCCTACATAGATGCCATCCGGCAGTTGTCCGAAACCACGGACGTGGAGCCGGTGTTGCGGCGGTTCGAACTCGCTTTTGCTTCGGCCCTGGGTTACGACTTCGCCTGGGACCTTGCCACCGATACGGGGCAATCCGTCGAGCCTGCCCGGGAGTACTGTTATGATCCGGAGCAGGGCATTGTTTCCGGGCTTTCGGCCGGTGTGCGCCTGCGGAATCTGCCGGGTGAGGTCTTACTGGACCTGGCCCGGGATGATCTGCAATCAGACCCCTGTCGGCGGCTGGCGAAGCGGGTCATGCGGGCACTTATCGATTATCTTCTACAGGGGCGCCCCCTGAACAGTCGCAGCCTTTTCACTCACCTTCGGGGAGAATCCCATGAATCCTAGAGTTCTGCTTGGCGTCAATATTGATCACGTTGCCACCCTCCGCCAGGCGAGGGGGACCCGGTATCCGGATCCGGTGCAGGCGGCACTGCTGGCTGAGGAAGCCGGGGCGGACGGCATCACTATCCATCCCAGGGAAGATCGGCGCCATATCCAGGATCGAGATGTGCTGTTACTCAAGGAAGTGCTTCAAACCAAGATGAACCTGGAAATGGCCGTGACGGATGCCATGCTGGCGTTTGCAGAGCAGGTTCGGCCGGAGTGTGTCTGCCTGGTGCCAGAAAAGCGTGAGGAACTGACCACAGAGGGCGGTCTGGATGTCGAGGGTCAGGAGTCCCGGGTGGCCAAAGCCTGTGAGCGTCTCGCGCGGATTGGCGCTGAGGTGTCATTGTTCATTGATCCGGACCCGGCCCAGATTGATGCCGCAGTTCGTTGCGGCGCACCCGTCGTTGAGCTTCACACCGGAGAGTATGCCGAGGCCGAGACGCAAGAAGCTGAGAATGCCGCATTCAAGACCATTGCCGATGCGGTGGCCTATGCCCGCAAGAAAGGGCTTATCGTCAATGCCGGCCACGGCCTGCATTATCACAACACCGAGCGGGTAGCGGCGATCCATGGCATCAACGAACTGAATATTGGCCATGCCATTATCGCCCGCGCGGTTTTTACCGGTCTGAAAGAAGCGGTCCGGGATATGAAAGCCATTGTGGATCAGGCCCGGTTTCGGGCCTGATTCGAGGTGTCGTCAGGTCGTTTCGGCGGCCTCGTGGCGCTCGCGGAACAGCTGTTGCCAGTCAGTCTGGTCGCTCCAGATCTGAAGGCGCTCCATGGCCGAGAGCAGCTGGTCTTTCTGGTGCTCCAGATCCGGGGCGGAGCATTTGATCGCCGTTTCCAGGTGATTGGCTGCGGCCCGCAGTTCCGGTACGCCACAGTAGCGGGTGGCGCCATGGAGTTTGTGAACGCATTCCAACAGCTCATCCATGTTGTCCGTGGACCAGAGTTCCGGGACCCGCTCCCGGTCAACTCGGACCTGTTCCAATAGCATGCTGAACAGCTCTTCCGCCAGGTCAGCCTTTCCGGCGGCCAGCTGGATGCTCTCCTCGATGCTGACGCAGTCCTGCTGCATTTTGCGTGTTGATGGTCGCAGGGCCCGGCGGGTGTCGCGGACTTCCGGCACCGAAAGCCGTCCGTCGCTGGCGTTTTTCGGGCAGACGTAACCGGTGTACTCCCGGATGATTTCGGTAAGCTGACCACTGCTGATGGGCTTGGGCATGTAACCATCGAAGCCCTGCTTGGTGAGCCGTTCCTGCTCGTCCGCCAGCGCATGGGCGGTCAGGGCAATGATCGGGGTCCGGTGGTTGGCGGTATCCATCTCCCTCAGTCTGGCCGTGGTTTCCACGCCATCCATGCCGGGCATCTGCAGATCCATGAAAACCAGGTCGAAGGGCTTCTGTCTGGCCTTGCTCAGGGCTTCAAAGCCGCTGGAGGCGCCTTCGGCGTCCAGTTGGCAGTCTTCCAGCAGAGTCATCACCAGCTTCAGGTTGGCGTCGTTGTCATCCACTGCCAGAACCCGGGGAACATTGGTGGTGGCAACACGGTTCGCCGAGATCTCGTATTCGGGAATCCGCCCGCTGGAATTGATGCCGTGTACCAGCAGTAGAAGCTCGTCGTACAGCGAATCCCGGCACACCGGTTTGGTGAGATGGCCACTGGCAAGCTCCGACAACGGCGTGTCGTGGGTTTCAAGAGTAGGGGTCAGGAGCAGCGTCCGGCAATCCCGTTCGATCTCCAGGGTACGGACAAGGCCGCAGTATTGGCTGGAATTGAGCAGGTGCCGGGTAATGCCGACGATGGCCACTGCGTAACCAGCCTGGCTTTTCTGGGCTTCCTCGATCTGTTCCTGCAGGGCACCGGGTGAAGCCACCCGGTCCACTACCATGCCCCAGTCCCGCAACAGGTGTTCCACGGCCAGGCCGGTGGTTTTCTGCTGTTCCAGGTAGATGACCCGTTCCCCACGCAGGGCATCCCTGGGGGCAATGGCCTCACCACTTGTAGCAAGCTCTGAGGTGAGGGTGAACCAGAAGGTCGAGCCCTTGCCAAGCTCGCTCTCAAGCCCGATCTTGCCGCCCATCTCTTCCACCAGACGCTTTGAAATGGCCAGCCCAAGGCCGGTGCCACCGTATTGTCGGGCCGTGGAGGCATCGGCCTGGCTGAAGGCGTTGAACAGGGATTGCTGCTGGGCCCGGGAGAGACCCACGCCCGAATCCGTGATGCTCAAACGCAGGGTAACCCGGTTGCTGTCGCTCTCTTCCTCTTCCAGGCTCGCCCGCAGGACCACCTCACCGGTCTGGGTAAATTTGATGGCGTTGTTGACCAGGTTGGTGATTACCTGTTTGACCCGCAGGGGGTCCCCCATGATGTTGTCCGGCACATCGTTGTAGACCAGCGGCACCAGATCCAGGTTCTTGGCATGGGCGGCCGGCGCCAGCATGACCATGACTTCCTCGACAATATCCCGCAACTGGAAGGGCACCCGGTCCAGGATCAGCTTGCCGGCTTCAATCTTGGAGAAGTCCAGGATGTCGTTGATGATGGTAAGCAGGATCTCTGACGACTTCCTGATGGTGCTCAAGTGATCCCGTTGCTGACGTGGCAGGGGGCTCTTCAGGAGCAGTTCGGTGAAGCCGATAATGCCGTTCAGTGGCGTGCGGATTTCGTGGGACATGTTGGCCAGGAACTCTGACTTTATCCTGCTCGCCTCCAGAGCTTCCTTTCGGGCAAAATCCAGCTCAATGTTCTGGATCTCGATGGTCTCCAGCGTTTCCCGCAGATCTTCGGTGGCCTGGTCGATGTTCTGCTGCATCTCCGCCTGGGCTTTGCTCAGCTCTTCGGCCATGGCGTTGAGCCCGGACTCCAGCTGTTCGAATTCCGGCCCGGCGCCGGTGTAGACCCGGGTATCCAGCTTGCCTTCCTTGAGTTTGGCAACCGCTTCGTTCAGTTCGAACACGGGGTTGGTGAACGCGCGGCTCAGTCGCAGGGCAATAGCCATACTCAGAACCACGCCGCCGAGAATTAGCAGCAGGGAAATCAGCAGGGCCTTGTAGGTCTCCTTTTCGGTGCGGATGTGGGACATTTCCACAACCACCCAACCCAGAGGTTCCCGCAGATTCGACATCGACTGGCGGGCATCCGGGTCGAGCATGCTTTCGATCATCAGATCCTGGAGAAAAACGGGGGTGATGAAGCGGGTGCTGTTCTCCCGGGATATCCGGGTTGCGTGCTCGGCGGTGAGTTCGTCGGATTGCACGGTCTCAGAGCTTCCGGGGCCGGTGTGAAGCAGGCGCGAGCCGTCGCTGCCAAAGAAGGTAATGGAGCGCACGTCCTGCTCTTCCAGTAGCGCATTGGAGAGACTGCTGAGCAGACTTCGATTGGCGGTGAACAGGCCGTACTCGGAACCGGCGGCGAGCTGGCGGGACAGTGACTCGCCCCGATCCTTCAGCAGACTTTCGATATTGTTGACCCAGCTGTAGGTGAAGAACAGCCCCAGCATCAGGGTGGTCAGCAGGGTGGGAACCAGCGTCACCACCAAAACTTTCTTGCGAATGCCCCAACGTCGCATACCGTGTTCCTGAATTATTGCTTTTGTCCGCACCGCAGGGCGGAAAACGTCCGTGTTAAGAATAGCTGATCCGGAACGGGATAACTGTGGTATCAGTCCCGGCGGTACCGGAAAATCCCGCATCGGATATAGCCGCCGGTCATGGATATAGCGAGAAGCTGTATTGGGAGACCGGGGCGATAACGCGTATCATGCGAAGCCAAAAGTGTACCACAGGGTTATCATATGCATTTTCCCACCATTGAAGATTATGTCGGGCACACCCCTCTGGTTCGCCTGCAGCGCCTCCCCGGTGAGACGAGTAACGTGATTCTGGCCAAGCTGGAAGGCAACAACCCTGCCGGCTCGGTAAAGGATCGCCCGGCTATCAGCATGATCCAGGAGGCGGAGCGACGGGGCGACATAAAACCGGGCGACACTCTGATCGAGGCGACCAGTGGCAACACCGGCATTGCCCTGGCCATGGCGGCTGCCATCAAGGGTTACCGCATGGTGCTGATCATGCCCGCGAACATGAGCGAGGAGCGCCGGGCATCGATGCGCGCCTACGGCGCGGAGATTGTCACGGTCACCAGGGAAGAGGGTATGGAGACGGCCCGTGATCTGGCCCTCAAGATGCAGGCGGAAGGCAAGGGTACGGTGCTGGACCAGTTCAGCAATCAGGATAATCCCCTGGCGCACTACCGCACCACCGGACCCGAAATCTGGGAGCAGACCGGCGGACGTGTTACCCATTTTGTAAGCTCCATGGGCACCACCGGCACCATTATGGGCGTGTCCCGCTACCTCAACGAGCGCAACCCGGATATCCGTATCATCGGTTTGCAGCCAAAAGAGGGTGCCTCAATCCCAGGGATCCGTCGCTGGCCCGAAGCATACCTGCCGAAAATCTACGACGCGGCACGCGTCGACGAGGTGTTGGATGTAGGCCAGGAAGAGGCCGAGACCACCATGCGGGCTCTTGCTTCCGAGGAAGGCATCTTCTGTGGCGTCTCCTCCGGCGGTTCGATCGCGGCGGCTCTCAAACTCTCTGAGCAGGTTGAAAACGCCATCATCGTGGCCATTATCTGTGACCGCGGCGACCGCTATCTTTCCACCGGTGTATTCCCCGGCGCCTGAACACGATTCTATCAAGAGACCCGAGTATGAGCAGACGACGCAGGAAGGTTCTTCCCAAGGAGCCCGTGCGCTGTGAGATTGAGACCCTGAGCCACGACGGCCGGGGCATCGCCCGTCAGGATGGCAAGACCCAGTTTGTGGATGGTGCCTTGCCGGGCGAAACGGTCATGGCGAAAGTGGTGTCCAGCCGAAGCAAGTTCGACGAATTGCGCACCGAAGAGGTTTTGGAAGCCGTGCCGGATCGGCAGACGCCACCCTGCGAGTTTGCCGACCTGTGCGGTGGCTGTAGCCTCCAGCATATGAGCGGGGATGCCCAGATCGCGTTCAAGGAGAACACCCTGCGG
>JAWWAT010000201.1:0-6277 GCA_033721635.1 Marinobacter sp.
ATCAACGCCCAGAACTGTGTTCACTGCAAGACCTGCGACATCAAGGATCCTGCCCAGAACATCACCTGGGTGACTCCGGAAGGGGGCGGTGGCCCGAATTATCCGAACATGTAACGCAAGCCCTGCTGAAAAGCCCCTCTACTGAGGGGCTTTTTTTGTTTGAATTGCGCATATGTATCCGGCGGAAGGTCTTTTTCAGTCTAGCAGATGCCTGACTGCAAAGCGCCGGCAGAACTATACTTCTTTTACGCAAAGCCGGTTGGTTATTGCTGTATCCAACCTCCTTTTTCAGCAACGAAGCGAAATGAAGGGGGTTTTATGAACATCTCGACCAAACTACTTCTCTCCTGCGCCCTGTCAGTTTCGGCCTCAATGGTACTTGCCGACCGTAATCAGGAATTGATTGATCAGGCGCGCTCTGCCGCACCAGCGATGGTGAGCGCTCAGGCAACCGTCATGTATCAGGGAAACGTTCTCGCAGAGGGGACTAATGGTTGGGTCTGCCTGCCAGAGACCCTGCCGGGGGATAATTCCCCGATCTGCAATGATTCCACATGGATGGCCATGATGCAGGCGGTAGGCAACAAGGGACCGTTTGAAGCCAGGAAAATGGGACTTTCTTACATGCTTCGTGGTGATGGCGGCGTCAGCAATTCCGACCCCTATCACGCGGATCATATGAACGCTGAAGACTACATCAAAGAAGGTCCTCATCTCATGCTCATCGTTCCCAGAGAAATGCTGGAGGGCATCACCGATGATCCTTACGCGGGCGGACCCTATGTGATGTGGAGGGAGACCCCTTATGCCCACATTATGATTCCGGTGGGCGCAAGGGATTAGAGAGTTGAAGGTGATTTCACCGGATATATTTCAACTCAATGTTAATCGGAGCGCCTTTCCACCCTTGGTTTTCAAGGAACGGAGCTGATCCGCAGGTTTTTGGCGCTGCCATATGGCAAACACAAAAAAAGCGGCCATGGGCCGCTTTTTTCATGACTGACGAATCGATCGCTTAGTGAGCGTGACCGTGCTCTTGCTCTTCGTCAGTCGCGTCGCGAGCTTCTACGACTTCTACATCGAAGTGCAGAGTCTGGCCGGCGAGCGGATGGTTGGCATCGATAGTGACGGTTTCGTCGCCAACTTCAACCACGCGAACAACCTGAGGGCCGCCCGGGGTCTGCGCCTGGAACTGCATGCCCGGCTCGATAGTATCGACGCCTTCAAATGCAGAACGCGGAACCGGCTGGATCAGCTCTTCGTTAACTTCGCCGTAGCCTTCAGCAGGTTCTACAGAAACCTTAACCTGATCGCCTGCATTCTTTTCGTTCAGTGCACTCTCCAGTCCACCGATAATGTTCTGTGCACCTTCCAGGTAAGACAGAGGCTCACGACCTTCTACACGGGAGGAGTCAAGCTGCTCTCCCTGATCGTTGGTGAGCGTGTAATGGATGGTGACAACACGAGGTTGGGCCATGTGATCTCCTTGCGTGTCGCAATGACTGTTTAATTGATTTAGGCAATCGAAAGTGATCGTGAACAGCCAGACTGCACAGAGGGACTAACGACCACCGGGCCTCGTTAGAGAGCCAGGCTCATAACAAGTATGAAAACACAGTTTAACAACTGAGCTAATGCGTTTTCTACCGTAATTCTGGGGCCGCAGTAAGGGTTTTCAACCACCCTGCCCGATTTTGTAGAAAATTCCGTGACTAAAAACGCCGAGTACCGGATAACCGTCTTCATTTCGTTCGACGACATGCTCGGCAAGATCGTAATAGGCGGCAGTTACCAGTCGGGCTTCTACGCCATGGCGAACTTTAATAACGGGCCGCGGTTCATCGGAACCGGGATAGGTGCCCACTTCCAGTGGATGTTGCTCGCCAATCTCCAGGGTTTCGCCGACATTGGTCGTAAGGGAAACCACCTGACGGTCGCCCTCCCCAGACACGTCGAGCGAGTGAGCCAGCAGAGGTGTATCCTCAACCTGTATACGCCACTTCTCAACGGGTGTTACGAGGTAATACTCGCCATCCTGCTCCTTGCGCAAAATGGTGGAAAACAGCCTCACGATGGCTTCTCTGGCCAGAGGTTCACCCTTGAAAACCCACTGACCATCACGGCTGATGCGTAGATCCATATCGCCCGACAGGTCGGGATTCCACTGATCGAGAGGCGGGTTGCCGGCATTCTTCACGGTTTCCTCCACCTGCTTTGCTAGATTCTCCGGATTCATGCTCATAACCTTGGCTCCCGTTTCGGTGTTTTACAACCCGCGCATCCACTCAGCCCGGAGCGGCGCTGCGCCTGGATTCGTGATGGCCAGGTTTACCTGTTCCAGCATTCTCTGCTTGTCCCGACCCAGGGTCCCCTTCAGTACCAGGTAATTGGAGGCGTGGTCACTGCGGAAAATGGTTTTGTCGAGTTCCAGATGCTCCAGGAACAGGCGGATTTCTTCAAAGAGTCCCTGCTGTGAAAGCGGCACGAAATCATCTCCAAACCCTTCCCGGAAACGCTCCTCGCCCTGGGGAAAGCTGACGACGAGGGTTGACAGGTAGTCTGGCTGGGTTTCGTTGCACAGCGTGGCAGTATTGATGGCATGCTGGCGTGAAAGGCTTTCTCCGCCGAGGCCATTGAGGACCATCACCGAACTGGTCAGTCCGGCTTCCCGGATCTTCAGAAGCGCCGACCGGGTGGACTCCCAGGTTTCCCCCTTGTTCACCCTGCTCAGGATCTCGTCGTCGCCGGATTCCATTCCGACATAGAGAATCTGGAGACCGGCTTGTTTAAGCTGTGCCAGCTCTTCCACGGTCTTCTTGGCAAGGTTGCGAGGCAGGCAGTAACTGGAGACCCGCTGAAGGTCCGGAAAAGCCTCCCGAAGTTGCCCAAGAATTTCCAACAGCCGCCGGGTGGGCAGCACCATGGCATCGCCATCCGCCAGGAAGACCCTGCGCACGCCACCCAGACTGCGGGCTGCATTCTGGATATCCTGTAGCACGTCGTCGGGCTTGCGGGCCCGGAACTTTTTCTGTGGCTGGGTGTACATTTCGCAGAAAGTACACTTGTTCCAGGAGCAGCCGTTGGTGACTGGCAGAATCAGCGATTTGGCTTCACTGGGCGGCCGGAACACTGGCTCAACGTAGTCGATCGGAAAACTGTACATAGTCAGGCTCGAATTTGAGGATTCAGAAATCGGGTAACTGGAGTATCAGGGCAGAAACTGCGCTTTCAAGTCTGCGCAGCCAGGGCCAACCACCGGCATGTCGAGCATCACCGCCTGGGAGGTCATGAACGGAATGCCGCGGCGGTGGGCATCTACCAGTAAAGTGGCCAGACCACCAACCAGTGGCATATGGGAAACAATCAACAAGGGCGAGTCGTGCTGTTCGATGAGAGCGTCGAGGCATTCTCCCGGATCATCATCCGGGGTGAGAAACATTTTTTCTTCCACCGGACAGTTGAGAATCTCGGAAACAATGGCCGCTGTTTGCCTGGCCCGCACATAGGGGCTGCTCCATATCAACCTGGGCCGCCAGGGAGACTCTGCAATACGGGCAGCTACCTCGGCAACGCCCAGCCGTCCGGATTCGGTAAGTTCACGCTCCTGGTCCAGGGTATGCCAGCCGGCCTCGCCGTGGCGCATGATGAGCAGTTGCAAAGGCAGCCTCCTGTCCAGCTGTTCCCGGGCCGTTTACTGGCTAATGGTCCGCGGCAGTATGAATTCTACGTCGGAATTCTGGACCGACATCATAAGGCTGCTGATTACCGCCTTGATTGAAGCGTTCTCATACAGGATCTCGTAAAGACCACGAACCAGTGGCATGTAGATGCCGATGCTCTCGGCTTTTTCTTTCACCAGCTTCAGCGTATAGATACCCTCGGCCACCTGCCCCAGCTCGGCGACGGCGTCATCGAGCTTCTGGCCCTGCCCAACGGCGTAGCCCACACGATAGTTCCGGCTCTTGGAGGAGGTACATGTCACGATCAGGTCGCCAACGCCCGCCAGCCCCATAAAGGTCATGGGATTGGCGCCGAGGCTCACTGCAAACCGGCTCATCTCGGCAAGACCCCGGGTGATCAGCATGGCCTTGGCGTTCTCTCCCATATCCAGGGCGGAGGCAAGGCCAGCGACAATGGCATAGATATTCTTGAGAGCTCCGGCCAGCTCCACACCGTAGACATCCACATTGGCGTACACGCGGAAGTACTCGCAGCCCAGAAGATCCTGAACCGAGCGACGGACATCCGGATCCTTAGCGGCGATCACGGTGGCAGTCAGGTCCCGGTTAACGATTTCACCCGCCAGGTTGGGCCCGCTGAGCACACCGATGCGACAGCGCGGAATCTCCTCCTGGAGAATCTCGCTCATCAGTTTGAATCCGTGCTCTTCAATGCCTTTGGTCAGGCTGACGACAATCTGGTCGTCGCGGAATTTATCGCTGTTCTCACGAATAACGGCCCGAAAGGCCTTACTGGGGATGGCAACAAAAACAATTTCTGCCTTGCTGACAGCGTCCGCTAGATCGGTGGTGGGCTGAATATCACCGGCGAGCTCGATGCCCGGCATGTACCGGCTGTTGATGCGTGTGGTACGTATTTCGTCGGCCTGGGCTTCGCCACGCATCCAGAAATGGACCCGGTGGCCGTTTTCACCAAGCACCTTGGTCATGGCGGTACCGAAACTGCCGCCGCCCAAAACCGCTACATCACGCATCGGTCCGGTTGCCTCATTGTCCTGAGGCGTCGTTTGTTCAGACATAGTTCTTCCATTTTGTCAGATCGGGTGTGAAACCGGCAAAGCCGCCCAAATCAGGCGTCAGCCGGGCTCCTCACATTCCAGAGCGCGCACCAGATTCTTGAACTCTTCCCTGTTTCGGCTGTTCATGCCCATCAGCACCTTGTGGGCGTCGAGAACCTTGTCCCGAACCTGCTGTTCGCTGGCCCTGAGTACAGGTATTTCCTCAAGCTCTTCGATACGGGACGCGGGTTCTCGGACAATGATAAAGATCTTGTCGAATCCCATGGAAGTGATAATGCGGGTGATGTCAGGATTGGTTGAAATCAGCGTGGGCAGAAAATGGCTCTGTTTCTGGGCTGCCATGGCTATCTTGGCGAGCAGGCCGAGCGTGGTGCTGTCGATGATCTCGGTTTCAGTCAGATCGACCACCACGGTTTTGAATTGCGGATCCTGAGTGATGGACTCAACCAGATTGTCCAGCGTCGAACACAGGTTCAGCCGGATTTCCCCAATAAACTTCAGGACATAAATGCCCTGTTTTTCAGCTTGCAGGATCTTGTAACCAGCCATGTTTCACACTGCCACTAATTCGACGAGGTGTCATCTGATATGTTCATGGTATCAGTTACCGAGACGATAGCGATATCGTCTGGCAGCTCTGTGATCTCATCGAGATGCAGAGCTTCGCTCAGGGAGGCGATAGTGTGACGACCTCCCGATTCGAGTTCAAGTAGTGTCCGCTCCTTTTCGTCCAGTCCTTTTTCCCGGATAACCTCCAGGATTCCATCTGAAAACAGCGTCAGATGAAAGGGTTTGTTCAGAGGTACCTCATACACTTCCCATTCCGGGGATTCGAACAATCCCACCGGTAGACCACTGCCTTGCAGGAACGCCGTTTCGCCACCTTCGAACGAGAGTATGGGCATCGGAAAATGGGCGCCGACCGCATAGGTCAGTTTACGCTCGCTCAGGGAAATGATGCCAACGAATACAGTTACGTGTTTTCCGAGGCCGGTATCCAGCAACTCCGAGTTGATGCGCTCCAGGAACCGGTCCGGATACAGGATATCCTCACTGGACCCCCTGCGGAGATTTCGCTGCAAGCGGTTGGTGAGATTCTTCAGCAGTACGGTCACAAACGCGGAGCTTGCGCCATGGCCGGAGACATCAGCGATGTACACCAGCACCTTGTCGTCGGAAATGCGGAAGTAGTCCAGAAAGTCCCCGCTCAGGTAGAGCGACGGCTTGATCATATGGTCTACATGCAGGCCACTCATCACCTGTTCGTGTTCAGGCAGCATCCGCAGCTGGACTTTCCGGCCGGCGCGCTGATCTGCCCTGAGTTCGGCAATGCCATCCCGAAGATCCCGGTTTGCCTCCTCCAGTTCCTGCCGGTACAGCTGGTTCAGACGGTTGACTCGTACCCTGTCGAACAGTTTGCCGAGTACGTCATCCAGGGCGCCCTTGTCGTCGTTGCAGGGCTTCAGGACGAAGTCCGCGGCCCCTGCCCGGAGCGCACTGACCACATCGGCACTGGAT
>JAWWAT010000202.1:0-6261 GCA_033721635.1 Marinobacter sp.
ACCTGCAATGGCGGGGCTACGGGGTTGAAGTGATCGTTGAATCGCCACTCGTAGACTGGTCGCCTTCCTGTCTGTTCAGAAAGCAGTTCTGTCTTGAGAGCCTTAAGGCCGAGACGCTCGATGTCACCCAGTTGCCCCCGGCCGACAACGCCGGGGGTGGTGGTGCCATCAAACTGCCGGATGTGGACCTTCCGTTGTCCCTGAAGATCAGTCGCGTCCGCGTGGGGCCTTTCACCTTTAATGGCAACCGGGTCTGGGATCGGCTTGAGCTGGACGCCGGCGGATCCGGCGCTGACTGGACCATTGACCGAGCCTGGTATCAATTGGGCGATTACACGGTCTCTGCCGGTGGCCGCATAGAAACCCGACGTGACTGGCCCGTCAATCTGGAGGTCAGGGCGGATATCCCACCTCCCTACGGTGACCAGTGGAACCTAAATGCCACACTTTCTGGCAGCGTTCGGGATCTGATGGTAAAGGCCACGAGTCGCGGCTACCTGAATGCCGAACTCTCAGGAGAAGTCGCACCGTTGGATCCGGCCCTGCCGGCACAGCTTCGGATAACCTCGGATAAGTTCCGTGCAGTTGAGGCGCTGCCGGACACCCTGGTACTCAACGATTGGTCTGTGCAAGCACGTGGCAGCCTGCAGAGCGGTTTCCGTACCCGAGGGCAAGCCAGGCTGCCGGGCACCACGGGCCCGGTGAACCTGCTACTGGAAGGTCTGGTGACCACGCAGGCGGCGGAGAATATCCGTCTTGAACTGGTCACTGACCGGCAGGACGGCGTTGGCCAGGAAAGCTTTGTGGCCACCGGTGCTGTGGAATGGACCCCGGAACTGGACGCCAGTGCCAATGTCCGGTTGCGCGGTTTTCCCTGGTACACATTGGTCCCCGGGTTTGAGCCGCCGCCGGTGGTGGTGCGCTCACTGGATGGCACTGTGTCCTGGCGTGACGGGAGCTACCACGCCCAGCTGGAGGCCGGGGTCGATGGCCCCCAGGGGCCGGCCGAGCTGTCGACAACGATCGATGGTGACGCCGGGCGAACCACGCTGACTGACCTGGTCGTCAGTACCGGCGCCGGGTCTCTCAGTGGACAGGGCTCGGTGAATTTTTCCGGTCCGCTTTCCTGGCAGGCGGCCCTTGAACTGGAGGATTTCAACCCGGGTTACTGGGTGCCGGTCCTCGAAGCCAGTCTCAGTGGTGATGTCGCTACCGAAGGGCAGCTCGGGGATGGTCCCGTCCCGGCTATGAAGGCCAACTGGAACCTTGAGGGCGACTGGCGCTCCAATCCCGCCTCTCTGGTGGGCCGCCTTGATACGGCGTCCGGTAGCTGGGATCTGTCGGAGCTGAGTCTGGTCGTCGGTGACAATCGGTTGGAAGGAAACGGTACCTGGGGAAACCTGCTGCAGGGTGATCTGGATCTGAACCTTCCCCGGCCGGAGCTTTTTCTTCCCGGCCTGACCGGCACCCTGGAAGCCACCCTGAAGGCAGGAGGAACGCCGGAACGCCCGGTGGGAGAGCTGACAGCGAGCGCCCGGAAACTTGGCTGGCAGGATCAACTGACCATTCAGAGCCTGGACCTCGAGGTTGACCTGGAAGACGGGCTGCGACTTTCGACCCGTATGCAGGCGGAAAATCTTCAGGGCTTCGGACAAGAGCTTGAAGCGCTCACCCTGGAGGGCAGTGGCACCCAGGGGCAGCATGTGGTCAGTCTCAGTGCGAGCCATGCCGAGGCCGAGCTCGAGTTGGGATTTGAGGGGGGCGCCGGTCCTGATTGGCGAACCTGGCGAGGAGCCCTGTCACGGGGCTTGATCAGTCTTCCGGAACACTCTCAGCGATGGCAACTGGAGTCGCCTGCGACCCTTGCCTATGGTGCCAGCGGTGAACTGACCTTTGGCGACCATTGCTGGCGCTGGCAGCAGAGTACCGTCTGCGCCGAGGACCAGACACTGCTTCCTATCCCTCGAATTGCCTATCGCATCGACCGGTTCCCGACCGTGGCTCTGGCCCCCCTGCTGCCGGAGACTCTGCGATGGGGTGCCAGGATCAGCGGTGAAATCGATTTCACCGCCGCGGAGGCTGGCCCCATCGGCCGTGTTTTCCTTGACGCCAGTGGCGGTGAAATTCAGCTGCTCCTGGACGATGAGTGGGAGTCCCTGGCCTACGATGTCCTCACCGCCGAGGTCAACCTTGAGCCGGAACAGGCGAACGCTGCGGTTCGTCTCTCGGGGCCAGAACTTGGCGAGTTTGATCTGGATGCCAGAGTTGACCCGACTTCTGAGGCACGGAACATCGAGGGTAACTTGCGCCTGGACGGCCTGGATATTTCGCTTGTGAGGCTGTTTTCGGAACTTGAAGAGATCGTTGGAGAAGTGGACGGGCAGGCTCGAATTTCCGGCCCGCTCATGGAGCCGGCAGTGAACGGGGAGTTGCACCTGGTTGGCGGCAGGGTGTCGGATCCCAGATTACCAGTGCCCCTGGGCGAGGTGGCCGCAAGCATTCAGTTCAACGGGTATTCGGCTCAGGTCAGCGGTAGAATCCAGAGCAATGAACGAAGTCAGACGATTATCGATGGCGAGATCGACTGGCAGCAATCGCCGCGAGGCCAGATCTCTATTTCCGGCAGCCGGGTGCCGTTCAATCTTGAGCCATACGCTCAACTTGAGGTAGAGCCCGACCTGAAGATTGTGTTCCGGGAAGCCGCTCTGGAGGTTTCCGGCCAGCTTGGGGTGCCAAGAGGAAGCATTGAGATCACAGGGCTGCCTGAGCAGGCCGTGTCGGTGTCGGAAGATGAGGTTATTGTCGGTGTCGAAAAGGAGGAGCCTGCTATACGCTCCCTGAACATGGATGTGACCGTGGTGGTTGGCGAGGACGAGGTGACCTTCGCCGCGTTCGGCGTTACCGGCGAGCTTAAGGGCTCTCTCAGGATCGGCAACGACATGGACACCCGGGGCACGCTGCAGTTGGTCAATGGAGAATACGAAGCCTTTGGTCAGGAACTTGAGCTCAGACGTGCGAGACTGCTTTTTGTTGGAAACCTGACCCAGCCCTATCTCGATATCGAAGCGGTTCGGACAGTCGATACCGTCGTTGCCGGTATTCGCCTGACGGGACCTGTGCAATCGCCCCAGACGGAGGTGTTCTCGAACCCCGATATGCCGCAGACAGACGCGCTCTCCTACGTAATTCTGGGCAGGGCCCCTCAAAGCCGTGGCGATCAGGGGCAGATGAGTGGAGCAGCACTTGCTCTGGGACTGACCCAAGCCAACAAGGTGGCTGGAAAGATTGGCGAGGAATTCGGCATTCGACAGCTCACCCTTGAGGCAGAAGGTTCCGGCGAGGATACATCGGTGGTCGCCAGTGGCTACCTGACGGATGAGCTGAGTGTTCGGTATGGTGTCGGAATATTTGAGCCAATTACGACGGTTGCTCTGCGTTACGATCTGGGCCGGCATTTCTATCTTGAGGCCGCCAGCGGGCTGGCGGCGTCTCTCGATATCTTCTACAGCCAGGACTTCTGATCTCAATCCAGTTCGAAGGTAGCGCTTACGGAGGCGCGTATTTCCCGCTCGCCCACGCTTGAAACCGTATCCGACATTGCCTTGGCTTCGGCCATCATTGGTATCGGGCGGTGTCCGCCATTGATGTTAATGGTGACCACATCACCACAGGTCTGGTCGAGCTGGCTCGCCACGAACCTGCATCGGGCCTGTGCGTCGGCAATGGCTCTGGCCAGTGCTTCCTGTTCCATGCCGGTTTCATCCGAGTGAAAGAACTGGTGTGGCCCAAGGTGGTAATCCAGACCCACGGCCTGGGCTTCCCGTAGCAGCGGGTTCAGCAGGCTCAGATCGGTGATGCTGAAGCTGATAGTCTGTGATGCTACTGCCCGCTTTTCCGGCCCCTCACCCTGCTTTGGGGCAGGCAGCGTACGGGTGTAAAGGTTGACGGTGGCGTCGGAATAATCGTTGAGCTGCTCCCGGTAGTCGGTAATGCCCTCCCGCCACTGCTGCATCAGCGCAGCGACTCGCTCCGTAGCTTTCTGGGGAAGTGCATGCTCGGCACTGGCAGTGAACTGCAGACGGGCACTGTCCGGCTCGTAACGAACACTGCCTTCGCCGGTGAGCGTTACTTCGCCCGCTACTGCCAGCGCCGGTAACGTGAGAGTCAGGGCAAGAAGAACACGGGATTTCAGATGCAAGTGTGGCTTGAGGTACCGTCCGAGCATGGCATTTCCTCCTTTGGAAACAGTTGTATATCAGGCATCGCCGTCTTGCGGTTCCAGGCGGGCCAGTTTGAATCGGCGGGCGGCCTCCACGAATTGCCCGAAGATGCGCCGGTGCCCGCCATGGTAGAGCAGGTATTCCGGGTGCCACTGAACACCCGTTAGCCACTGGCCCCTGGTACTTTCAATGGCCTGCACGAAATAATCATTATCCAGGGCGGTCACACGCAGATTGCGGCCCAGCCGCTTGATGGTCTGACTGTGAATCCGGTTGGCTCCGATCACCGGCGAACGCATTGCCTGCTCAAGCCTGCTGGGTGTTACCAGCCGCACGGTTTGCAGGGGCAACAGCAAGGGGCGATGCCGGGTATTCACTCTCAATGGGGTGACGTTCTGGCACAGGGAGCCACCATGAAAAACGTTGATGAACTGCGCACCACGGCATATCCCGAGCACAGGAATGCCAATGGCCTCTGCCTGCTCAAGCAATGACTGATCGGTTGCGTCCCGTCTGCGGTCATAGTTGGCGGTAACCTTCGGTTCCTGGCCGTATCTCTCCGGATGGACATGGGTACCGCCGGAGAGGACCAGGCCATCAAGCAGCGCGACCGCTACGCGTGAACCCGGGCGGATATAATGGGTCCGGGCACCGTGCAGACGCAGGCCAAGGCTGATCAGCCTGTGGGCCAGGCTTTTGCGGGCCGGACCACTGATGCCAATGGTCAACCCCGGAACTTCAACCTCCTGTTCGGGATACTTGTCAGACATACCCTTTCTTGGCCAGCCAGTCGTGAGTGGTTTCCTGCCAGCTGTGTGTCAGGTTGTGCAGGTTGAGTTTCCGCCGTTCCCGGAACAGGCGGCGGATATCGGCCAGGTCATCTGGCTTGTTGGCCAGTTTCTCCAACACCACCCAGTCATTCCATACGGTCGAAAAGTGCCAGGCGGGATTGTCGATATCGCAATCCGGCAGCCGATAGTGGAGGGTTGGCCGGCTCTTGATTCTTGGATCCCGGACATGACGTTCCAGGCGCTCCCGGTCGAGATAGGCAAAGAGCGGCAGCAGGTCGAGCGCCCGGTTGCGTGTTGGATTGAACTCCAGATAGTCTTCCATCAACCGCGCAAGGTCCGGCTGGTAGCTATCTTCCATCAAAAGCTCGGTATACCGGCCATGCCAGGGCTCGATGTAAGTAGTGAACTTTCTGCTGACATCCAGTTGATGCCGTTGTTTGAGCCAGTCGTACAACGCAGCGAAAGCCTGGAAATAACGCACCAGCGTCGCCGGTTCCAGATCCGGGAGCTCCGGGTTCAGTTGCAGGCCGAAGGCGAAATAGATGGCGTCGCGGCTGCCCAGCGCACCGGCGTCCCTGAGGTTGTCCACCAGGGATTCGATGAGCCCCAGTCTGGAAAACGGCAAGGGGGGGCTGATGATCTCCAGCGGTACGACACGTTCGGCGGCAGCATCGATCACATCCATGGCCTGGCCGCCAAGTTCCCGGATGGATTGGGGCAGTCGCTCATCGGCCAGATCCAGATCCTTGATAGGATCGGAATCCAGCTCCACCGTGAATTCGCCCAGCTCCGTCTGCACCGTTGCCACGTAGCGCTTTTGAAGTATGGGTGTCCCTTCCAGCAGCCGGGCAGCAATTGTCACCAGCTCATCGTAGCCCAGGCCAGACAGCTCGATCTCGACGCCAACCCGGCGTTCCTTTCCGTCAGTCTTTTCGAGGATGTCCGGCATCCTGCAGGCACTGGTTTGCGTCATGGTATTCCCTGGTTCTTGACGAATATGGGCTTCAGCTTATCACACAGGTGTTTGCCGTCATTGTTAACCCGCTGCAAGAAAATCAGTGAGTTGACTTTACACTGGATGAAACACTGTATATAGTCAGTTTACTGTATAAAAAAACAGGGTCGGCGGTGCGGCGTCTCCAGTGAGAAAAGCGCCACCGCGGCCCCTGATCTAGCGGAGTAGCTTGATGAAGCTGACAGCAAGGCAATCCCAGGTACTGGACATCATCCGTCGATACGTCGACGAAACC
>JAWWAT010000203.1:0-6261 GCA_033721635.1 Marinobacter sp.
CATCGTTCTTGATGAAGTGCATCGTCATCATGATCATCCGGGCAACCCAGAAGAAAATGATGTCGAAACCGGTCACCAGCACGTCGGTGGGATGGAAGGTTTTCAGGCGCTCGGTGATTTCCGGCCAGCCCAGGGTGCCGAAGGTCCACAGGGCAGAGCTGAACCAGGTATCCAGAACGTCTTCGTCCTGCTCAAGGCTGACGCTGGCATCGAGATTGTGCTTCTGACGGACTTCGTCTTCGCTGCGGCCAACGTAGATGTTGCCGCCGGCGTCGTACCAGGCCGGAATGCGGTGGCCCCACCAGAGCTGGCGCGAGATACACCAATCCTGGATGTCGCGCATCCAGGCGAAGTACATGTTCTCGTACTGCTTCGGCACGAACTGGATGCGGCCGTCTTCCACCGCCTCAATGGCCGGCTTGGCCAGGGTCTTGGCATCGGCAAACCATTGATCGGTCAGCATGGGCTCGATGATCAGGCCGGAGCGATCACCCCGGGGAACGCTGAGCACATGGTCCTCAATGTTCTCGACCAGCCCCTCGGTTTCCATATCGGCGACGATCTGCTTACGGGCGTCCTCGCGGGTCAGGCCGGCGTAGGCGCTCGGCATGGTGCCGTCGAGTTCTGTGTTTTCAGTGCCGTCGGCGTTGAACACTTCGGCCACGTCCCGGATGTTGGCATCCTGAGTCATGACGTTGACCATCGGCAGGTCGTTGCGCTTGCCGACGGCGTAGTCGTTGAAGTCGTGGGCCGGTGTGATCTTCACGCAGCCGGAGCCTTTCTCCGGATCGGCGTGATGGTCGGCAACAATCGGAATCCGGCGATTCACCAGGGGCAGCATCACGTGCTTGCCAATCAGGTGCTGGTAGCGCTCGTCTTCCGGGTGCACGGCCACGGCGGTGTCGCCGAGCATGGTTTCCGGTCGGGTGGTGGCAACCACCAGGTAATCCTTACCGTCCTGGGTTTGCGCGCCATCAGCCAGCGGATAACGCAGGTGCCAGAAAAAGCCTTTTTCTTCCTTGTTCTCCACTTCCAGGTCGGAAATGGCGGTGTGCAGTTTCGGGTCCCAGTTAACCAGTCGCTTGCCCCGATACACCAAGCCTTCGTCATACAAACGAATAAACACTTCCTGGACGGCCTTGTAGAAGCCATCGTCCATGGTGAAGCGTTCGTTGTCCCAGTCCACGGAGTTGCCAAGGCGGCGGATTTGGCGGGTGATGGTGCCGCCCGAATGTTCTTTCCAGTCCCAGATACGCTTGATGAACTCTTCCCGGCCCAGGTCGTGGCGGGTTTTATCTTCCTCGGCGGCCAGTTTGCGCTCAACCACCATCTGGGTGGCGATGCCGGCGTGGTCGGTGCCGACAGTCCACAGTGCATTACGGCCCTGCATGCGTTTGAAGCGGGTGAGGGTATCCATGATGGTGTGCTGGAATGCATGGCCCATGTGCAGGCTGCCGGTGACGTTGGGCGGCGGGATAGCGATGCTGTAGGACTGGCCTTCACCGCTGGGGCGGAAGTACCCTTTGGATTCCCAGTTTTCGTACCACTGGCGCTCGATGTTTTCTGGCTGGTAGGTTTTTTCCATGGGGTTCTGCAGTGACCGTTGGTTGATTCACAAGGGAAAATTGAGAGGCCCGATTATACATGGTCGCCTTGTTTGCGGCGAACCTAACGCTTCCGCTGGTCATGCACCCGCGGTTCGATCCCCAGTGCCCGAAGCTGTTTAAAGTGGGAGCGCGCCTGATTCAGCACATTCGGATCGTTATGGGCGACCAGAGCCAGCCGTTTGAAACGGTCTGCATCCGCCGGCAAGGTCGCCGATAGAATGATCACTGTGTCCCAATCTTCAGCCACCGGCGGGCATAGCAGGATGCCGACTGGGTCGGTGCAGGTGGTAGCGGAATCGGGAACAATGCTGTGGGGAATGAACGCGTCGGGGCTGAAGTTCCAGAGCAGCTCGTCCAGCTCCTCTGCATGCTGCATAGAATCACAGACGACGCATACACGGTCGCCCTGCTGCCAGGCTTTGTCCACGAGCTTGGCGGCGTGGAGGTTGCGGGCTGCGGGGGTGTTCTGGGCGAGGATGTGGAACCAGTAGCGCTGGCTCCGGTCCTCCTGGCCGGAAGCTCCGGCAGCGGGGCTGCCGGGCTCAGGAGAGGGCGCCGGGTTATTTTCCGGCATGGGACATCAGGTAGTCGACCAGCAGGGGGACCGGGCGGCCGGAGGAGCCTTTGGCCTTACCGGAGTGCCAGGCGGTGCCGGCAATGTCCAGGTGCGCCCAGCGGTAGTCCTTGGCGAACCGGGACAGGAAGCAGGCGGCAGTGATGGTGCCGGCCGGGCGGCCGCCGATGTTGGCCATGTCTGCGAAGTTGCTGTCGAGCTGGCTCTGGTATTCGTCCCAGAGGGGCAGGCGCCAGGCACGGTCACCGGCACGTTCGCCGGCGGCCAGCAACTCGTTGGCCAGATCATCGTTGTTGGCCAGCAGGCCAGTGGCATGGTTGCCCAGGGCAATGATGCAGGCACCGGTAAGGGTGGCCAGATCGATCACCGCGGCCGGGTCGAATTTCTTGACGTAGGTGAGCGCGTCGCACAGTACCAGGCGACCCTCGGCGTCGGTGTTGAGGATTTCAACAGTCATGCCAGAGAGGGTGGTTACAATATCGCCCGGGCGGGAGGCGCCGCCATCCGGCATGTTCTCCGCCGCGGCAATTACAGCCACCACGTTGATCTTGGGTTGGGTCTCGGCGAGCACTTTCATGGCACCGAAAACGCTGGCTGAGCCGCCCATGTCGTACTTCATCTCGTCCATGCCCTCGCCGGGTTTGAGGCTGATGCCGCCCGTGTCGAAAGTAATGCCCTTACCCACGAGGACGTGTGGCTTGTCCTTGGCCTTGCCGCCGCGGTATTCCATAACGATCAGGCGCGGGGGCTGGGTGCTGCCTTTGCCGACGGCCAGGATGGTGTTCATGCCCATTTTTTCCATCTGCTTCTCATCAAGCACTTCGGTCTTGATGCAGTCGTAATCTTTGGCCAGTTTCTTGGCCTGCTGGGCCAGCCACTCCGGATGGCAGATGTTTGGCGGGGTGTTTCCGAGATCACGGGTCAGGTTCATGCCACGTCCGGTGGCCAGTCCCAGATTGAAGGCGTCCTTCAGGGCCTTGCCAGCACTGGAGGCATGCACAACGACTTTGTTGAGCTTCCGGGCGGCGGGCTTTTCGCTCTTGTAGTCGCTGAACGTGTAAAGCTGATCTTCGAGAGTCCGGCCGATCAGGCTGAGAAGGGCTGCTTCTGAACTCACAGCTTCTTCTCCGGTTACCGGAGTATCCGCCAGGGCAATGACAACGCTTTTCGACGGCCCGTCCTTGAGCGCGGCCATCATCGCGACCAGCGCTTTACGGTAGTTGGCAGCGCTGCGGTCGCCATCTTTACCGGTGCCAACCACGAGCAGGCGGTTCCATGGCTGGTCTGTCAGGGGAATCGTCAAGGTTGTGGCGTTTTTGCCGGTTAGGTCGCCGGCTTTGTGGAGTGTCTTGATCAGCCCGCCGAGCGCCTCATCGGCCTGGTTTGTCGAATCTGGCCAGGTTCCCTTTTCAGGCAAGCCGATTACGAGGCAGTCTGCTTTGCTACTGGCGATGGCTTTACTGCTCAGGCTGAAATTCATGGCAACTCCTGTTGTTTGTTCGCGACACATCCGCCGGCGGCGGGAATCGTTCTTGATTGTGGTCTAGTCTAGCATTGGGGCTTGCCGGGAAATTATCAAGCGATTGGCGCGGCTTCCGCGCGTGTCCGTGCCTTCACGCCAGTGTAATACCGCTACTCTGTCATTCGGCATCAAGGTTACATAGAATACGCGCAGTTCCCAGCTTCCTCCACGTTCCAGCGAACACGGCCAGAGAGACCGATTTGAGCATCATTTTTCGTTACCTCAATCGCCAGATCATGATCAGCATGATTGCCGTTTCGGGCATTCTGCTGATGGTGTTTATGAGCGGCCGTTTTCTGAAATATCTCGACAGTGCCGCCGAGGGAAGTATTTCTGCCGGTGTGTTGTTCGAGATCATGGCTTACCGTTTTCCCGGGTTCCTTGAACTTATACTACCCCTGGGGTTGTTCATCGGTATCCTGCTCGCCTACGGCCGCATGTACCTGGAAAGCGAGATGACCGTATTGTTTGCCTGCGGCGTCAGCGACAAGGCGCTGTTGGGTAAAACCTTGTTGGGCAGCTTGCCGGTCATGTTCATTGTTGCCGCCATGAGTCTGTACGTGTCGCCTTGGGGAATGAATCAGGTTGAGCGGATTTTTAACGAGCAGCGCAAAGCGACGGAGTTCGAGATGTTGGCGCCTGGCCGATTCCAGGATTTCTCCTCGGGAGGGCGGGTCACCTATACCGAGGGCCTGAGTGACGATAAGCGCCGGCTTCAGGGTGTCTTCATTGCGGAATACGCGGCAAATGGTCAGGGCCTGACCATTATTACGGCAGATTCCGGCTCCCAGCTGGTTGATCCCGAAACGGGAAGTCGTTTCCTCATACTGGAGGAGGGTGGCAGGTTTGAGGGTTCAGCCGGCGAGTTGGATTACAACATCATTGATTTTGAGGCCTATGGCCTGAAGATCGAGAGCGGAAAAGCCGGGACCCGGGAGCTGGAAGAAGGTGCCAGTACCTGGAGCCTGATGCAGTCAGAGCGCCTGGAAGATCGTGCCTTGTTGCACTGGCGCTTCTCGCTGCCTCTGATTGTTCCCGTTGTGACTCTGCTGGCGGTTCGGCTGAGCCGGGTCAATCCTCGGCAGGGAAGGTTTTTCCATCTGCTGCCGGCAATGCTCGTTTACGTTACCTACCTGGGGTTGCTGATCGTCGCCCGGGACTGGCTGGCGGAGGGCAAGGTTCCCGAGTGGGTGGGCATGCTTTGGGTTCACGCATTGTTTCTTGGTTTTGGCCTTTGGCTGCAGTTTGGTCCGGCCTGGCTGTATCGCCGCCGCCTGATGCGGGAGGGGGGCGCCCATGCGCAGGATTGACGGCTATGTAATGCGGACCGTTGGTGGTGCAATTTTCCTGGTGATGGTGGTTGTGCTGTCGCTAGACCTGATCTTCGCCTTCATCGCGGAACTGGAGGATACCCGGAACGATTACCAGACTCTTGAAGCGCTCTGGTACGTCTTCCTCACACTCCCGCGCCGTATCTATGATTACCTACCGCTTGGCGCCTTCATGGGGTGTCTGGTGGGGCTTGGTTCCATGGCCAGCTCATCGGAGCTGACGGTTATCCGGGCGGCCGGCGTCTCTCTGAAGCGTATTGTCTGGTCGGCCATGAAGCCGGCCCTGGTTGTGGTTATCCTCGGAGTATTGATCGGCGAATACGTCGCGCCGCCTGCTGAGCGTGTAGCGCAGAGCGACAAGGCTGTGGCTCTCGGTGCTGGCACCAATGTCGCTTCGGCGTCCGGGGTCTGGCACAAGGAAGGGGATGTCTACATCCACTTGAACGCGGTGCAGCCAAACGGTGTGCTTCACGGCGTGTCGCGCTTCAAGTTTGACGATGACAGGCAACTCCTGACGGCGAGTTTTGCGGAACGGGCCATCTATCAGGGGGGGTACTGGCTTCTGGAGAAGGTTCGGACGACCGATTTCGCTGGCGACGGCACCTCCCGTTCGGTAAGTCAGACGCTTAGATGGGAAACAGGCCTGACCCCGGGGGTTCTCAGTGTCCTGATTGTGAAACCGGAAAATCTCTCCATGACCGGCCTGTTCACCTACGCCCGATACCTGAATGAGCAGGAACTCAACGCGTCCCGTTACTGGCTGGCGTTCTGGAAGAAAGCCCTGATGCCGCTTGGCACTGCTGTGATGGTGCTGGTAGCTATATCCTTTGTTTTCGGGCCACTGCGCTCGGTCACGATGGGTTTTCGAGTGTTCACCGGCCTGATGGTGGGGCTGCTTTTCAAATATATGCAGGACCTCCTCGGGCCTATGAGTCTGGTGTACGGGTTCAACCCGATGCTGGCAGTGCTGGTGCCAATCGCAGTGAATGCCGTTGTCGGGGCCATCTTGATGCGTCGGGCCGGCTAGCAGGGCCAGCCCCGGTACCGTACCGTTACTTGGTTGACTGCTTTTTCGCGTCGGCTTCTCTGGGAACGGCGACAACGACGCTGTCTGACAGGCGATCAGTCAACGAAAGACCATTGATCGGATAGAACAGGGCGACAATAGCGGGGATGCTCACGAATAGAGTGGCTGCTCCAAGGTAGTAGCTGCCCAGCAGCGTCAGG
>JAWWAT010000204.1:0-6255 GCA_033721635.1 Marinobacter sp.
TCCATCCCCGGCTTGCCGTACCAGTACCCGTTGCACGGCGGTGCCTCCACCAGCTGCAGCGGGTCGGTGGCCGGCATTTCGCCCCGGCGCACCTTGTCAAAGCGCCTGACCACCTCACCCATGCCCTGATGCTCGGGGCTAAAACGTACGGTGCTCACCCCCATACGCTCCATATCCGGCAACTCCCGCATCAGGTCGTAACGGGAGCCAGATAAAGTGGAAATGCCGTTGATGCGGAACAGCTCCTGGCTTTCCCGGGAGCGCAACTCCATGCCATCCGGATGCTGCAGGCAGCGGAACTCGCAGTTGTCTTTGGGCAGATTGTAATGGCGGGCGGTAAAGCATCGGGAGGACCAGGCCAGGGGCAGGAAGCCCCAGGAAAACACCTCGGCGGGGAGATCCAGTCCTTCCTGCTGCAGCTCCTTGATTAGCTTATCGAGAGTTTCTTTGCCCAACTCCACCGGCAGGCTCCATGCTTTCAGGCCCTGTTTGGCGAGGATCTTCAGGGTGGCTGTGTTGTAGATGTTCATTGAGGGGCCGGTAATAAACGGAATCCTGTTCCGGATGGCAACTTGCAAGGCGCTCTGATCATTGGCCTCAACCAGGAATTCATCCTGCTCGCAGAACTTGCGCAGCCGACGCAAATCGGCCTCCGACTCAATCAGTGTGAGCGTGGAAAGCACCACATTCTTGCCACAAGCTTTCAGATCACGGGCCAGATCCAGCCAGTCATCCGGTTTCAGTTCCCTTCGGCGAGAGCACACGACCTCGCCCAGATAAATGGTATCCAGCGGCCACTCGGCGGCATTGGCGTAGAAATCGAAAACCGTCTGCCTGGACCAGAACCACAGGATCGGCCCCAAAGATAACTTCAGCATGGATGGTGAAACCTTATTTCCATTTACGATGGTAGGCGCCCAGTGTGGTCAGGCCGCCTTCGGATAGGCCCGCCAGCGTCTTTTGCCATTGCGGTTCAACAGTAAAGCTCTCGTTGCCGCCCTCAAGATTATCCAGGGCATGGCGCCAGGTCCTGGCTACATCTGCGATGTAGGCGGGGCTTCGCTGGCGCCCCTCAATCTTCACAGCACTAATTCCCAGTGCCTGAAGCTCCGGCAACAGATCCAGGGTGTTCAGGCTGACCGGCTCTTCTATGGCGTGGTAAACGTTCCCCTCCACCTCGAAACGGCCTTTGCACAGAGTCGGGTAGCCGGCTGATTCGCCCTGGCCATAACGGTCAATCAGTACATCGTTGAGACGGGATTCGAGCCCGTTCGCTGTTTCCTGCCAGCGCACTGCCTTGGCCGGTGAACAGGCACCGCGGGTGTTCGGGGATTCGTCGGTCAGGTAGGAAGAAAGATAGCAACGTCCCTCGGCCATGATGCACAGGCTGCCGAAGGCAAACACTTCCAGCTCCACCGGGCTTTGTTTGGCCACGCCACGCACCTGGTCCAGCGACAAAACCCGGGGCAGCACGGCCCGGCGAATGTCGAAGTTGTCCTTATAGAACGAGAGCGCTTCGTGGCTGGTGGCAGATCCCTGAACCGACAGATGCCGGGGGATGTGCGGATATCGGTTGGCGGCATAATCCAGCAGGCCCATATCGGCCAGGATAATAGCGTCGACGCCGAGACTTGCGGCGCGGTCTACCGCCCCCTTCCACTGCTCCCAGCCATCTGGCTGCGGGTAGGTGTTTATGGCACAGAATACTCTCGCGCCCCGGAGGTGTGCGTATTCAATCCCTTCGGCAGCACGCTTGTCGTTGAAGTTCAGGCCGGCAAACTGGCGGGCGTTGGTGCTGTCTTTAAAACCGAAATACACGGCATTGGCGCCGTTATCAACGGCGGTTTTCAGGGCCGGCAGGCTGCCAGCCGGGCACACAAGTTCCATGGTTTTCTCCGCCTTGGATTAACGGCATCGACCATATCGGACACATGGCCCGGGTACCTTGACCTTTGTCAGCAGGAAAACCTCAGTCTGCTGAATACCTCTGAGGTAGTACTCTACGCGGTATTACGGATGCCATGGTTAATTGATAATTATCAGAAACTTAACAAGCAGAAACATAAGCTTACCTGCCCGTAACTACCTCCACTGCTACTCCTTCACGCTGATAGAGAGCGACCTTGCTATGCCGGGATAATAGCGGCATTTCCCGACACGGACAGCCAAGGCAGAACGCTATGAAATTTATCAACAATCTCTCCATGCGGGGCAAACTGATCACTCTGGTGGTACCGGCCCTGCTTGTTATCCTGTTTTTCGCGGCAGAAAGCGTCGTTCTGAATCAAGGCGAACTGGATGACATGCAACAACTGCTCTCAAAGATCGAACTGGCTGAAGCCGGTGACCCTCTCACCGAAGCCCTCCAGAAAGAGCGTGGTCGCTCCGCGGTTTTCCTTGCCAGCAGCCCGGGAAGCGATGCCGCCCGGCAGGCCGAAAAAGATCTTGAGGAACAGCGGCGACAAACCGACACGCGGATTTCAGACTATCAGCGCCACATCAATGCGCTGATGACCGATGCATCGTTTGACAGGACGGTTGAAACGAGCATTCAGACTGTTCGCCAGGGACTCGACAACGTAGACACCCTGCGTCGCTCCGTTGACAACCGGAGCGACGCCAGCAGGGGCTACACGACGCTGATAACGGGTTTGATAGAGCGCATTGGCCTTATTGTCCGGCGGTCAACCGATCCGGAGTTGACCCGCGAGGTCAACGGTTACTATGCCCTCGCCAAGGTTGCCGAGATGGCCGGCCGCGAAAGAGCCGCTGGCGCCTCCATGATTCGCAGCGGTGACTTCGATCTGCCCACCATGGCCCGAATTGCGAGTCTCGGCGGGCAGCAGGAAGCCTTTCTCAACGAAGCCATAGCAATGCTGGCGCCTGACAATGAGATACGGGCAACCCTGGAAAACCAGAGCCTCAGCGTTGCAAGCCAGGCTTTGGCGCAGCGTCGTGAAACACTGTTCAGCAGCCCATCAGGCATGTATGCATTGGACGCATCTGACTGGTTCACAACCACTACTCAGCGAATCGGCAACCTCAATCAGGCGAGAAAGGATTTGTTATCCGACGTGATGAGCCTGGCATCAGCGGGCGTTGCCGACGCCCGGAACGACCTGATCCTGGCCTCCGCCATTTCCGCGGGAGCCATTTTGGCTGTGCTGGTTCTGATGCTGGTGATCATCCGCGCCATCAACCTCCAGGTCGGCCGCCTGCTCGATGGCGTGCGTTTTGCCATGGACAACAAGGATCTGACCCGCGAGATTGAAATCTCCAGCCGTGATGAGGTAGGCACCATTGGCAAGGCCATTAACGAGCTGTTTGGGCGCTTTGGCAATGCACTGCTGCACATCGACAAATCCAGCGTCCAGCTGGCCACTGCGACGGAGGAAACCAGCTCTACTGCGGGTCAGAACGCCAGCCAGGTAAAAAACCAGCAACAACAGATTGAGCAGGTGGCAGCGGCCACCGAAGAAATGTCGGCCACCTCCGAGGAGATCTCACGAAACACCCAGCAGGTGGCAGACGCCGCACGTAGCGCCATGGAGAAAAGCCGTAGTGGCGAGCAGGTGCTGCACGGCAGCGTGAAGAGTATTCGTTCCCTGGCCAAATCGGTTCAGAAGGTAAATGAGGTAATCGAAGAGCTGGAGAACCGCAGCGCAACCATCGCCGACGTGGTGGACGTAATCCGGAAGGTTGCTGACCAGACCAACCTGCTGGCGTTGAACGCGGCGATTGAAGCCGCCCGCGCCGGCGAGCACGGCCGAGGGTTTGCCGTGGTTGCCGACGAAGTCCGGACCCTGGCACAACAGACTCACGAGTCGACTACCCAGATCGAGGACATCATCAACGGGTTCCAGAGCATTACCGACAGTGCCAGCCGTTCGATTGTGGAAAGCCACAAACTGGCGAACGCCACCAGCGAGCAGGCGTCAGAACTGGAACAGACCTTCGCGGATATCCTGACCGATGTGAACAGTATCTCCGATATGGCCAGCCAGATTGCCACCGCCTCCGAAGAACAGGTAGCGGTTACCCGGGAACTGGCGGGTAGCATGGAATCAGTCAGTGAAGCGGCAATCCTGACCCTCACCGGCTCCCAGGAAATCACCCAGGTAACCGGCGAGCAGGCACGGCTCGCCAGGGTCCTGCAGGACCTGGCCAACGAGTTCAAGGTGCCGGCCTACAGCTGACCTCAGCAGACGTAAAAGGGGCTGCCCGGTAAAGGACAGCCCCTTTTTTGCTCTGAAAATGGCATCGGAAGAAGCCTTTCTTCTGACCCCGACTTCGCAATTACTGTCAGATAATCCGGGAAAACCGCTGGCTGGCGCCTTCTTTGCGATACAGGTCAAAGATCTGACAGATGGCCCGGATCAGCAGGCGGCCGGCGGGCTGAACCTGAAGCGTATTGCCATCATCCGCAATCAACTCATCCTGAATCATCGGCTTCAGACGGCGGAGCTCATCGGCAAAATAGCGGTCAAGGTCTTCGCTCCAGACCTCTGCAAACTGCTGACGGTCCAGCCGGAACTGGCAGATCAGCTGGCCAATCACCCAGCGGCGGATCCGGTCATCACGGGTCAGGTTCACGCCTTTGGTGATCGCCAGTTGGCCCGCATCAATGGCCGTTTCCCAGGACGGCAGGTCATGATTGTTCTGGAAATAGGCATCGTCGGTCTGGCCGATGGCGGAAACGCCAAGAGAAACCAGGTCGCATTCGGAATGGGTGGTGTAGCCCTGGAAATTCCGGTGCAGACGGCCTTCCTGTTGCGCCACGGCCAAGCTGTCATCCGGCTTGGCGAAGTGGTCCATGCCAATGTATTCGTACCCGGCGTCCAGCAGGCGGTTGATGGTGTTGTGCAGGATGGTCAGCTTCTGCTGCGGGCTGGGCAAGGTGTCGGCCTGAATCCGGGTCTGCGGATAGAAACGGTCCGGCAGGTGGGCATAGCTGAACACTGAGAGCCGGTCCGGCGACATCTCGATCACCGCTTCCAGGGTCTCGGCAAAGCTTTCTGGCGTCTGGTACGGCAGGCCGTAAATCAGGTCCAGATTGATGGAACGGAAGCCGATGCGCCGCGCCTCGTTGAGCACGGCTTCGGTCATGGCCCGGGGCTGGATACGGTTTACGGCTTTCTGAACCTCCGGGTTTACATCCTGCACCCCCAGACTGATCCGGTTGAAGCCCAGGTTCCACAGGGTTGGCAGGGTATCCTGATCCACTTCCCGCGGGTCGATCTCCACACTGTAATCCCGCTCATTGCCGGTCTGCAGGTTGAACAGCTCGCCGTATCCCGACATGAGGTGTTCCATTACATCTTTAGGCAAAAACGTGGGGGTACCGCCACCCCAGTGCAACTGGGTGACCGGCCGGTCGGCTCCGAACAGCTTTGACTGGATGGCCGCCTCTTTCAACAGCCGCTCCACGTAGGGCATGGCCTTGTCGCGCTTTTTGGTAATGACCTTGTTGCAGGCGCAGTAATAACAAAGGTGCGCGCAGAACGGCAGGTGGGTGTAGAGCGACAGCGGACGATTGCTGGCCTTGCTGCGGGCCGCGGCTTTGACCATATCCTCAATCGGGTAGTTCTGGTTGAACTCGACGGCCGTGGGATAGGAGGTATACCTCGGGCCGCTGAGGTCGTAGCGGCGAATCAGGGCGTCATCCCAGATGAATTCTGGCAGTGTTGAGTCTTGGGCTTTGAGTGCGGGTGTGGAGGTCATAATAAGCGCTCTGGGGTAAAACGGGGGCATCCAGGATTTGCCGGCATTTTAGGGCAATCCTTTGACTGGCTTCTTGATTCGGGTCAGGTGACTGATGGTTTGAGTTTACCAGCCTGGATACTGAACCACCCTTGGGCTCTTGGCGTACTTGGTTTACCCCTTTGTGGGCATCGCCCGCTGCATACTGACTGGAGAATTCCTCACCATGGCCAACCTGATTCTGATCCTCGGCGACCAGTTAACGAGACACATCAGCGCCCTCGACAACGCCGACAAAGACCGGGATCTGGTGGTGATGGCCGAAGTCCACGACGAAGCCAGCTACACCAACCACCACAAGAAGAAAATCGTGCTGCTGTTCAGCGCCATGCGTCACTTTGCCCGGCAACTGGAGGGCGATGGCTGGCAGGTGCACTACCAGGCGTATCACCCGGACAACGAGCACCAGAGCCTCGAAGCGGTGGTTGGCGAGCAGCTGAAACGGATCGACGGGGAAAAAGTAATCACCACCGAGTGTGGCGAATGGCGCCTGCA
>JAWWAT010000205.1:0-6233 GCA_033721635.1 Marinobacter sp.
GGAAGCGCTTCTTCTTGACTCAGAAAACAGATTCACGGCACGAACTCCGCGCACTCGATCTGATTAAATTTTAGTCAACTTGTGGCTGAAATGGAAAGCATGAGTCGTTTAAAATATGAGGGTTCTGATCAGAGGACCGATTTTAACAAGGTGTTCTAGAGTCTCTGCGATTGTGTGGCTGGCTAGAAGCGCTCAGCCACACAGTATCAGCTCGTTGAGCAGGACGTTATCCGAATGCAGGCTGTTCTGGTTTGCTGCCAGCAACCCGCTTCATCCACGCCATGTCCAGGGGAACCAGAACGTTCAGGGCGAACAATACCCAGCCCAAAGGTTGAAGGCTTGCGGCGAACCAGACCATCAGGGCAAGGGCCATCAGGCCCCAGGTGACATCTACCACGACTATTAGCTTGAGGAACTTCTCCTGCCACTGTTCCTTGCTGGCAATGACGGCCATATCTACGCACCACAGTAGCATCACGATGCCGACCACCAGGTAGAAAGTTGCACCGGGGCCACCGGCCCACTGGGCGATCGGCTCAGCGGCCAGAATGAGAGCCAGCGCCAGGGGCGTGGAAACGAAGACATCGCTCAGAAGGATTTGCTTCACGCTGAAACGACGGATTAAGTTTTTCATAGGGTCACCTCAATCGGGGTTCGCAATGTGTTGGACTACACGACAAAGCTTCTACCCCGGCGGTGATCCACTCAATTACCTGTGAGGTAATGGTTCTGCCTACCCTCAGCTACGATAATGGCTGAACACTCGGAATTTACGGGAAACCCAATGAGCGCCTTCGGAACGCTGTTCAGAGAAATGCGGCAGGGCAAGCGCCTGAGCCAGATGGATTTCGCCCTTGCCTGTGAGGTGTCGCCAAAACACATCAGCTTTCTGGAAACCGGCCGCAGCAAGCCAAGCAAAGGTATGGTTCTGCATTTAGCGCAGATGCTGAAGGCGGACCTGGCCGGAACCAATCGGCTCCTGTCTGCGGCGGGTTACAGCCAGGTCTACTCCGATCGGGATCTGAGCGCGCCAGGTATGGCCATGATCAGGGAGGCGCTTGGGCACCTGTTGCAAGGACACCTGCCGTATCCGGCGGTGGTGTTCGACCACGAGTATTATCTGGTGATGGCCAACAAGGCCATGCAGGCGATGATGGCGAGGATGATTGAGCTGGGGGCGCAGTTTCCGGCGCGGCCGAACTTCTTGCTGTCACTGCTGGATGAGCACGGTATGAAACCCTTCGTAGGCGATTGGGAGAATATCGCCTGCCACATGCTGCAACGCGTCTACCATGAGCACCTTGCCGGCCCCTTCCGGGATCAGCCCAACCGATTGCTGGAGCAGGCTCTGACCGTGCCCGGCGTTCCTCAGAACTGGAAAAGCCACGTGGTGGAACACCTCGACTACCCGGCGATTCCGTTCACGCTGAATCTGGGGAATCAGCAGCTCAGAATCTTTTCCACCATCGCCACTATCGGCACGCCGCTGGATGTGACTGCTCAGAATTTGCGGATTGAGCATTTCTTTCCGATGGATGAGGAGAGCAAGGCGTATTGGCAGGGATGAAGCCAATTTCCACTCTGAAGTCAAAGCCGCAGCCGGTTACAATGGCGCATCTTTAAACGTCGAAGAGAATCCTATGCCAATCGAAAAGAATCAGGTCGTCCTGTTCCATTACAGTGTCCGCGATGAACAAGATAACGTTGTTGAAGACTCCCATGGCGGCGAGCCGAACGCCTATCTCCATGGTCATGGCGGCATCATCAAGGGCCTGGAAGAGGCCCTGGAAGGTCGCGATGCCGGCGACACGTTCAGTGTCACCGTCACTCCGGATAAGGCCTACGGGCCGCGCAAGCCCGATGCCATTCAGCGGGTGCCGATCAAGCATTTGATGGGGGCCAAGCGCTGGAAGGCGGGCATGGTCGCCCAGGTCCAAACCGAGCAGGGCCCACGCCATGTGGTTGTTGCCAAGGTCGGTCACAAGTTTGCCGATGTCGACACCAACCATCCGATGGCCGGCAGAACTCTGACCTTTGATATTGAAGTGATCGACGTGCGCGCCGCCACCTCGGAAGAGCTATCGCACGGTCACGCCCATGGGCCGGGTGGCCATCACCATTGAATAGTTAAAGGGCCGAGAGGATAGATGAGTTACTTTTGCAGTAGCTCAATTCCCTGGCGAGGTTGGCTTTCCTTATCAGCGCCTGCTTCACTGGGCTCTTCAAACTCGGTATTGCGTGGGTCAGTCTCAGAGACGCCCAGAGTTGCTCCCGGGGTGGTGGCCGAGGCCATGAAGTTGGAAAGCTGATCAAGCTCCATTTCAGTTCTCATACCGGTTGTACCCTTTTTATTTTTAGGTGTGTTTTTCTTCGCCTGTTCTAGACTTTAATAACGACCAGATGTTGTTGGCCGGGTTCAAACATCCTTTGAAGTCTCAAACCCAACAGGCTGGCTCAGCATCATGCTCAATTGGTGGCTGAAAACGCCAAGCAGGAGCACACCGATGAAAAGGCACTCAACCATTGTTAAACCGGGTGATTACGAGCGTGCGCTTAGTGTAGTAGGTACAGATGTTACCGTTCTCGCCGCAAAGGCCGTCACACAGGGGCAGGAGTTTACGTTTCAGCGCGGTGAGCAAGGCATGGGCCCCCCGCCACATAGCCATCACTGGGATGAGGCGTTTTTCGTGCTCAAGGGAAGCGTTGATTTTACCTGCGAGGGCAAACTGGAAACCTGCTTTCCGGGCACACTGGTTTTTGTGCCTGGCGGGACAGTGCATTCATTCCAATATGGGCCTGATGGTGGAGAAATGCTGGAAGTGACCGGTGCGGGGAGTATGGCGACGCAGATGTTTGCAGCTGTGGACGAAAAGATTCCGCCCGGTCCACCGGACATTGAAACCATTACCGAAGTGCTTGGCCAAAACGGCGTCACGTTACATTTGTAGTATCTGAATTTGGTTCATTCGCGCCCGGGGGCGCAGGTCCCTATTCTGCCGCACCGGCCAGACTCGCCAAGCCAAAAGAAGGCCAACCGATAATTCGGCCGGCCTTCTTGCCCCAAGCAAGACTGTGCATTCAGCCTAGCGCCCGCCAATTGCCCCATCACGGCGCATGTCCGCTCCGCCAACTAGAGCGCTCGGGGTCACCTGTATCAGTGATAACCCGCTGTTCAGCGTTGTGACACCAACGGCATGCCCCCTGCCTTCTTCAAGATCGGACTCCAGGGCAGAGACATCATAGTCAAGCGTCACGCCCGGAATGGGTGCCTCCAGAACGGTTGCTGAGGTTGAACTGCCGCTGTTCGTATTCTGGTAATGAGGCACATTGATGGCTTCTTGTGGGTCAAGCCCAAAATCAAACACGTTCATGATGGTCTTGGCGGTGTAACCAATGATCCGTGATCCACCTGGCGAGCCGGTGACCAGCGAAACCCGGCCATCTTGAAGGACAATAGTCGGAGCCATCGAACTGCGGGGCCGCTTTCCGGGCTGAACCCGGTTGGCAATCAATTCGCCGGTACTTGAAACAGGCTGGAAGCTGAAGTCGGTCAACTGGTTGTTGAGCAGAAATCCTCGGCCAGCCACCATAACGCCATTCCCGAACGAGCTCTCGATGGTCGTGGTCATGGACAGCGCATTGCCGAAACGATCGACAATGGAGACATGGCTGGTGCCACCGCCGGGTTCATCCATGCCCGGAGCTGACGGATCAAACACACCGGGGGGTGTGCCCGGGTCAACCACGCCGAGGTCATTCTCGCCAATCAGAGCAGCACGGGTTTCAAGGTATTGCTTGTCCAGCATTCCCTCAACCGGAACGGTGATGAAATCGCTGTCTCCAACGTACAGGTTACGATCGGCGAAGGCGATACGCATCGCCTGGGTGAAAAGATGAACCACTTCCTCGTTCAGCGGAGCCTTGCCCTGCAGGTCGAAATTCTCCAACACGCCCATGATCTGACCGACGGCCAACCCGCCAGAGGAGGGCGGGCCCATGCCGCAGACGTCATTGCCACGGTAGGAAATGCACACCGGTGGTCGTTCAATGACCTGATAATCGGCCAGGTCGCTCAGGCTCATTGATCCGGGAATGTTGAGGTCATTCTGCACGGCGCTGACGATGTCCTGAGCGATAGAACCGGTGTAGAACGTATCTGCGCCATCACGAGCCAGCAGCTTTAGCGTATCGGCATAATCCTTGTTTTTGACAAGTGTGCCGGCAGGCTTGGCTTCGCAGGTTTCACTGTCAACGAAGTAATTGAAGGCAGTGGGGTCACGGAAAAATAACCGATCCTCGCAGGATGCGTTGCGGGCCAGAAGGCCGGCGACCTGGTCGCTGGTGCGCTGGGTCAGAGCAAAGCCTTTCTGAGCCTGGGTGATTGCCGGTACGAACAGGCGCTGCCAGGGGAGACGGCCGTATTGTGTATGCATATACTCCATCATTCGTGGAACACCCGGCACTCCTACTGACAGGCCACTCTGCCACGCATTCAAAAAGCCGATCGAACCGCCCTCCTCATTCAAAAACAGCGCTTCATCTACCGCCGCTGGTGCGGTTTCACGAGCGTCGATGGTCGTTAAGGTGCCAGTTTCAGCATCGTAATAAACGATAAAGGCTCCACCGCCAATCCCGCTCGACTGTGGCTCCACCAGGCTTAGCATGGTCTGCACTGCGATCATGGCATCTGCCGCAGTACCCCCGTTTTTGAGGATTTTCGCGCCGGCTGCCGTGGCAAGAGGGTTTGCTGTAACGACCATTTCGCGCTCGGTAGTTTGAGCTTGTGGCAGGTCAATTGCCCAGACTGCGGGTACACCTAGCGATAGAAAAAAAGCAGTAGCCAACAATCGTTTTTTCATTGTTATTCTCCTGAGGCAGAGTTCCGCCGTGCCGCACTGTTGATGGGATGATACAAGCCGAGAAGTGATTAGCTCCGAAGCGGCAAATATCTGGCAATTACTGGGCCACGAAGAGGTAAATCATTAGGGTTCAAACGGGTTTGGCTATCCCTCGTATACCTCTGATATTAGCAATGTTAAATTATGTAAAATGCTTCGACATAGAGACTGCCTTTTCGATGGCTGGTGGCTGGATAAGGAGGCAATGGCTGCCATCGATGACATACTGGACCGGTGTATAGATGATCCGGTCGGGCCGGAATTTATGGCACCGCCGACTCGGTAGGTTCTTGCCAAGCCGGGCTCCCTGCACTCGATGCACTTATTTCAGGGAGCCCGGAAGTCTGCATCTCTGGCTTACCTGTCCTAGTCTGGTTTAATGACAACCTCGCAAATTTCCCCGGGAACTGATCAGTGCGAGAGTTGTTGCCCTGAAAAACCGCGACAGGAGGGCCGGATATGGCTCAGTTTCGTTTTACCTACCTGATGTGTTTTGGTGTTCTTGCAGCTTTCCTCGCCACCTCTGCTGCGCAGGCCCATCACGGTTGGGCGTGGGCGACCGACGAGGAATTCGAAATTACCGGTGTCATCCAGTCTGTGCGTCTGGGTAATCCCCATGGCGAAGTCACCATAAGCGCGGACGGCGAGGATTGGGTTGTGGAAGTAGGCCAGCCTTGGCGTAACGACCGTGTCGGGCTCACCAAAGAGATGTTGAGCCAGGGCCGGGAAATCACCGTGCATGGCCATCGTTCCGCCCGGGAAGGCGAGCGGTTGGTCAAGGCTGAGCGGGTTGTGATCGACGGCAAGGACTACGATTTGTATCCGGACCGCAAGTCCTGACGCTTGGGATGATTGAGCAGACACTGGTCTCCCTGGAAAATCTGGCCTTTGTTTCAGCCCTGCGCAACTCCACGTTCATGTACCCGCTGGTCAACGCCGGGCATATTCTTGGGGTGTCCTTGTTAGTGGGAAGCATCGTGCCGCTGGATCTGCGTTTGCTCGGGCTTTGGCGGAGCTACCCGGTGATGGTGTTTGTGGATGTGCTGCGCATTACGGCAGCGATAGGCCTGGTTCTGGCCATTGTGTGTGGAGCCCTGTTGTTCGCTACCGCTGCCGCAGATTACGCCAGATCTCCGCTTTTCCAGGCGAAGATTGCGCTTGTCTTGCTGGGTGTGTTGAACGCGTGGGCTCTGGGGCGAGTAATTAAACGCCAGGATATACGGGGCCTCCCCATGGAGTCTCCCATGCCGGTAACCTTGAGGGTAGGGGGCTTGCTGTCGCTGGTAGTCTGGGTCAGCGTGCTGGTTCTTGGCAGGTTACTGGGGTATTTCTGAA
>JAWWAT010000206.1:0-6231 GCA_033721635.1 Marinobacter sp.
CCCTCACCGATTGTTGGTCCCGGTTCAGAACGCTGAAACCTTCCGCACGGCATTGGCAAAGATCCCTGCCGATCAGAGAGTTTCCTGGCGCAATTATGAGGTCAAGTCCGGCGACAGCCTGAATTCGATTTCCCGCAAGTTCTCGACGACACCGGCTGTAATCCAGCAGGTCAACAACCTGAACAGTGACCTGATCCGAATCGGCCAGCGCCTGATGATCCCCTCCGCCTCCAAGGGCAGCGATGCCTACGCCCTCAGTGCCTCCCAGCGGCTGGAGCGCAAGCAGGACCGGAAACGCGACGGCAACAAGGTTCGGTACACCGTTCGAAAAGGCGATACCTTCTGGGACATCGCGCGGGAACACCGGGTTTCGGTGCGTGAAGTTTCAGCCTGGAATGGCATGGCGCCCGGCGACCCCCTTATCCCCGACAAGGAACTGGTTATCTGGTCCAAGACCAGTCAGCCCACTGTAGTGGCTGCCAACACTGGCCGCGGAGATGCAATGGTCCGGAAAGTTGGCTACCGCGTGCGTAAAGGCGACTCCCTTGCCCGGATTGCCAACAGGTTTTCGGTGAATGTGCGGGACATCGCAAGCTGGAACGATCTGAATACCGCCCGTTATCTGCAACCCGGGCAAAGTCTGGTACTCTACGTTGATATCCGAAACAGTCCCTGACGTGCGAGACTTATGACAAAAACACGGAAAGCCTCATCCCTTACGTCGTTTTTTTCAGTTCTGGCAATTATTGCCACACCGCTTATCTCTCCGTTTTCCGTCGCCGAGGAGGCAATGCCAGTACATGGCATTGCCATGCACGGCGAAACCAAGTATCCAGCCGGTTTCAGCCACTTCGATTACGTCAATTCCGACGCCCCGAAAGGCGGTACGCTGAAATTAGCCGTAGTCGCCAACGGCTTCGATTCCTTCAATCCGTTTGATATCCGTGGTGTGGCTGCAGCGGGAATCAGCACCTACCTCTATGATACTTTGCTGGAATCCTCCGACGATGAGCCGTTCTCGGCCTACGGCCTGATTGCCGAATCTCTGGAGACCCCGGAAGACCGCAGCTATGTCATATTCAATATCCGCGAGCAGGCGCGGTTCCACGATGGCGAAGCCATTACCGCCGAAGACGTGAAATTCTCTTTCGACACTCTCACCACCAAGGGTCACCCCTTTTTCCGCAACTACTACGCGGACGTCAGTACTGTCACGATAGAAGGCCCTCGCCGCATCCGGTTCGATTTCAGCGACACCAGCAACCGCGAGCTTCCGCTGATCCTGGGCCAGATGCCCATATTGCCCGCGCACTACTGGGCCGACCGGGAGTTTGGCAAGAATGGCCTTAATCCGCCGCTGGGCAGCGGACCCTACCGGATTGGTGAATTCGAGGCAGGACGGTCCATAACCTATGAACGGGTAGAAGACTACTGGGCGAAAGACCTCGGAGTCCGTAACGGCCGCTTCAACTTTGATCAGATCATCTACGATTACTACACCGATGACACGGTAGCTCTCGAGGCCTTCAAGGCCGGCAGTTTTGATTTCCGTCTGGAATCGTCTGCCAAGAACTGGGCGACCGCCTACACAGGTCAACGGTTCGAAAACGGCACGATCGTCAAAGAAGCGATAGAGCACCATCGGCCATCAGGCATGCAGGGTTTTGCCTTCAATACCCGGCGCAAGGTGTTTTCCGACCCGCTGGTGCGTGAAGCCCTGGCCTACGGTTTCGACTTCCAGTGGGCCAACAAGAATCTGTTTTTCGATCAGTACACCCGCACGGACAGTTATTTCGAAAACAGTGACCTCGCCTCCTCGGGCCTGCCGGAGGGTCGAGAGCTTGAGATACTCGAACCTTACCGGGATCAGCTTCCCGGGGATGTCTTCACCAAAGAGTATCAGCCACCCACCACCGAGGGTCAGCAGGGGCTGCGCCAAAACCTGCGAACCGCCATGGAACTGCTGGCCCAGGCCGGTTATGAAATCCGGGATGGCAAGATGGTACACGGCGAAACCGGCGATCCACTGGCCTTCGAGATCTTGCTGTTCCAGAAGAGCTTCGAGCGGGTTGTTCTGCCCTTCAAGAACAACCTTGGACGCCTTGGCATCGATGTCACTGTTCGGCTGGTGGACAGCAACCAGTACATTCAGCGCCTCAGGGAATTCGACTTTGACATGATCACCCAGGTGTTCGGCCAGTCGGATTCACCGGGCAACGAACAGCGGGAATACTGGCATTCGTCCACCGTGGATGCCAAAGGCTCACGGAACTACATGGGTGTCAGCGACCCGGTCATCGACGAGCTGGTGAGCATGGTTATTCAGGCCCCCAACCGGGAGGAGCTCGTGCACCGGGTTCGAGCCCTGGACAGGGTTCTGTTGCACCACCACTACGTGATTCCCCACTGGCATTTGAGAAGCGACCGAGTCGCCTACTGGAACCATCTGCAACGTCCGGCCGAGACACCCAAGAACGGCTTCGATCTGGACAACTGGTGGGCGAAGCCCTGAGGAACACCCCGCTAAATGGGCATCTACATACTCAGGCGGCTGGCGCTGATCATTCCCACCCTGATCGGGATCATGCTGCTCAATTTTGTCATCGTGCAGGCCGCTCCGGGCGGCCCGGTTGAGCAGCTCATTGCGGAGATGGAAGGCCACGGCGGCAGCGCCCTGGCCCGGGCTTCAGGCGGCGGCACTGGCGGCGAGGTAGCGGATTCGTCGGGCGACACCCGCGGCTCCCGCGGTATTCCAGACGAGCTCCTGAAAGAAATCGAAGTCATGTATGGCTTCGATAAGCCAGCCCACGAACGCTTCTTCAAGATGCTTGGCGATTACGCCACGTTCAATTTCGGTGATTCCTTCTTTCGGGAAAAAAGCGTAATCGACCTGATCCTCGACAAGATGCCCGTATCCATTTCCCTGGGCCTCTGGTCGACACTGATTATCTATTTTATTTCCATCCCCCTGGGTATCCGAAAGGCCGTTACTGATGGCTCCAGGTTTGATGTCTGGACCAGCTCCGCCATTGTGGTGGGCTATGCCATACCCGGCTTCCTCTTTGCCATACTGCTGATCGTCTTGTTTGCCGGCGGCAGCTATTTTGACTGGTTCCCGCTTCGTGGCCTGACGTCTTCGAATTTCGACGAGCTTACCTGGTATCAGAAGATCGGAGATTACTTCTGGCACCTCGCGCTGCCGGTCACCGCGAATGTAATTGGCGGTTTTGCCACCCTGACCCTGCTTACCAAGAACTCGTTCCTGGACGAGATCGGCAAACAATACGTGGTAACCGCCAGGGCTAAAGGGCTGGACCAGAAAGAAGTGTTGTATGGCCATGTGTTCCGCAATGCCATGCTTATTGTGATTGCCAGCCTGCCCGGTGTGCTGGTGGCTCTGTTCTTTACCGGCTCGCTCCTGATTGAAGTGATTTTCTCCCTCGACGGGCTCGGGTTGCTCGGCTTTGAGGCGGCCCTGAACCGGGACTATCCAGTGATCTTCGGCACCCTGTACATATTCACTCTGATGGGGCTCATTCTGAAGCTGATCAGCGACATAACCTATGTGCTGGTCGACCCACGGATTGATTTCGAAAGCCGGGAGGGCGCGTGAGTTTTCGTTCCCTCACTCCGATTCAGCAGAGGCGCCTGAGAAATTTCCGGAAGAACCGGAGGGGTTTCTGGTCGTTGTGGATCTTTCTGGCTCTATTTGGCCTGTCGTTGGCGGCCGAGTTGATTGCGAACGATTCCCCTCTGGTCGTTTCCTACAAGGGGGATCTGTATTTCCCGGTAGTCCAGTCGGTGCCAGAGGAAACCTTTGGTGGCTTCCTGCCCACCGAGGCGGAGTATCGCGATCCCTTTATCGCCGATGAAATCAGTGCCAACGGTTGGATGGTCTGGCCACCGATCCGCTTCAGCTACAACACCATTAATTACGATCTCGACGTGCCCTCGCCGGCGCCACCCAGTGCCGAGAACTGGCTGGGAACCGACGATCAGGGTCGGGATGTCGCCGCCCGGGTAATTTATGGTTTCCGCATTTCCGTGCTGTTTGGTCTTACATTGACGATCGCCAGCTGCATCGTTGGCGTTGTTGTTGGCGCTATCCAGGGCTTTTACGGCGGCAAGATTGATCTGCTGGGCCAGCGTTTTATCGAGATCTGGTCCGGTCTACCGGTGCTGTACCTGCTGATCATTCTCTCCAGCATTGTGCAGCCCAATTTCTGGTGGCTGCTGGGCATTATGCTGTTGTTCAGCTGGATGGGGCTGGTAGATGTGGTCCGGGCGGAATTCCTGCGGGCCCGTAACTTCGAGTATGTGAAAGCCGCCAGAGCGCTCGGGCTGGATAACCGCAAGATCATGTTCCGGCATATTTTGCCCAATGCCATGGTGGCCACGCTCACTTTCCTGCCATTCATTCTCACAGGTGCAATCACCGGGCTGACCTCCCTGGACTTCCTTGGCTTCGGCCTGCCCTCTGGCTCGCCCTCGCTGGGTGAACTGATCGCCCAGGGCAAGGCCAATCTGCATGCGCCCTGGCTGGGAATTTCTGCCTTTGTCTCGTTGTCGCTGATGCTCACCTTGTTGGTGTTTGTTGGCGAAGCCGTGCGTGACGCCTTTGATCCGAGGAAGAGCTGATATGAACCAACTGCTTCAGATCTCCGACCTCTCGATCTGTTTCGATCAGGGTCCCGCAGCGGTCGAATCCCTGTCGCTGGTCATTCGGGAAGGCGAAACCCTGGCTCTGGTGGGTGAAAGTGGTTCCGGGAAATCCATTTCCGCACTGTCGATCCTGCGCCTCCTGGATCCCCGTCACGCCAGTTATCCCAGCGGGCAGATCCGCTACCGGGATGAAGACCTGTTGGCCGCCACCGAAAAACGCATGCGCCAGATTCGTGGCCGGGAAATCGGAATGATCTTCCAGGAACCGATGACATCCCTGAACCCCTTGCACACGGTGGAAAAGCAGATTGGCGAAACCCTGGAACTGCACAAGGGTATGCGGGGGCCTCAGGCCAGAAAACGCTGCCTGGAACTTCTCGAATTAGTGGGCATCCAGAATCCGGAAACCAAACTGGGCGCCTACCCACATCAATTATCAGGTGGGCAGAAGCAGCGGGTGATGATTGCCATGGCCCTGGCCAACGAACCCGATCTACTGATCGCCGACGAACCCACGACTGCACTGGACGTCACCGTTCAGAAACAGGTTCTGGAATTACTCCGCAAACTTCAGAAAAAGCTGGGGATGGCCATCCTGCTGATTACCCATGACCTGACCATCGTTCGCCGCTACGCGGATCGTGTGGCGGTCATGGAACAGGGCAAATTGGTGGAAGAGGCCGACACCGACACCCTGTTCGCCAGCCCGCAACACGCCTATACCCGGAAATTGCTGGACGCCGAACCGCCAGAGGCGCCCCTCGCCCTCGGCAAAGAGGCGGAGCCCTTGTTGACCGTTGACAAACTGGATGTCCGGTTCACCATCCGGAAGAGCCTACTGGGCAAAGTAAAAGAATCATTCCATGCCGTGCAAAGCGCCGGCTTCGAACTCAACCGGGGTGAAACCCTCGGCATTGTCGGCGAAAGCGGCAGTGGTAAAACCACTATTGGCCACGCCTTGTTGAAACTGACTGCCAGCACCGGAAGCATTCGCCTGGCGGGCGAAGAGTTGGCGTTCCTGAACCAGAAGGAGTTCCGACCCTGGCGGCGACGGGTCCAGATTGTGTTCCAGGATCCCTTTGGCAGTCTGAGCCCGAGGATGTCTATTGCCGAGATCGTCCGTGAGGGGCTGGAGATCCACGATGCGGATAACACCGCCGAACATGACCAGAAAGTGATACGGGCGCTGACCGATGTCGGTCTGGATCCTGAGGCACGGCATCGGTACCCCCACGAATTCTCCGGTGGCCAGCGCCAGCGCATCGCAATCGCCCGTGCTCTGGTGTTGCAGCCGGATCTGATCATACTGGACGAACCCACCTCAGCCCTGGATCGAACCGTACAGAAGCAGGTCATTGAACTGTTGAGAGATATCCAGGCCCGTTATGGTCTAAGCTATATCTTTATCAGCCACGATCTGGCCGTTGTGCGTGCCCTCAGTCACAAACTGCTGGTACTGCAGCATGGCCAGATCGTGGAGTACGGTGACGCGGCCCGGATTTTCCATACACCCCAAGCGGACTACACCCGTGAACTGCTGAATGCCGCGTTCTTTTATCAGAACACAAC
>JAWWAT010000207.1:0-6218 GCA_033721635.1 Marinobacter sp.
GAAAGCTACGACGAATCCATCTTCATCCGGGCGTCCATCAAGGAAGTGGTAACGACCCTCGCCATCGCGGTGTCCCTGGTTATCCTGGTGATTTTCCTGTTCCTGCGTTCCTGGCGCGCCACCCTGATCCCGGCGGTAACCATTCCGGTGGCGGTGGTTGGTGCGTTTATAGGCCTGGGTTTTCTCGGTTTTTCCATCAACGTACTGACGTTGCTGGCGGTGATTCTGGCCATCGGCCTGGTGGTGGACGACGCCATCGTGATGCTGGAAAACATCCAGCGCCGGATTGATGAGGGTGAGCCGCCATTGCTTGCCGCCTACCGGGGCGCAAAACAGGTCGCCTTTGCTGTTATTGCCACCACCCTGACGCTGGTGGCGGTGTTCGTCCCCATCTCGTTCATGGGGGGCAATATCGGCCGGCTGTTCGCCGAATTCGGGTTCACCCTGGCCGCGGCGGTCGTGTTTTCGAGCCTGGTTGCCCTGACCCTGGCACCCATGTTGTGTTCCAAGTGGCTCCGACACAGCCCGGAATCGGCAGAGGGTCATCGTCTCTGGGCCGCGAGCGAAAAGGTCCTGAATGGCCTGACCAACGGTTACCGCCGGCTGCTGCAGTTTTCCCTCAGGCAGCCAGGGCTGCTACTCGGCCTGGGTCTGGTGGGACTGGTTATCGCGGCCGTGGTGTACCCGAAACTGCCCCAGGAATTGGCGCCCACCGAGGACCGGGCCGTAATCATCTTGCCCACCAGCGCCCCCCGGGGCTCGACGGTGGAATACACGGATCATTATGTGCGCCAAGTAGAGCGAATATTGCTGCCTTATCTGGATGAGGGCATCGCCAACCGTCTTATCTCCATTATTGGCTTCCGTAATGAGGAAGATAATGCGTTCCTGATCATGGGCCTGGTGCCCTGGGAGGAGCGGGATATCAAGCAACAGGAAGTAACCAGCGAAATCCGCCGGAAACTGTCTGATGTGTCCGGAATACGAACAGTTGCTGTGAATCCGGCGGGGCTGGGCCAGCGAGGCTTCAGTCAGGCGGTGGAGTTTGTGGTGGCCGGTCCGGATTACGAATCTGTACAGGCCTGGAGCGAAGAGCTCCTGGAGCGTGCCAAGGAAAACCCCAATCTGCAGAACCTCGATACCGACTTCGAGCTGACCCGGCCGGAGCTGCGGGTAAACATTGATCGGGAGAGGGCGGCGGACCTGGATATCACTATTGAGGACGTGGGGCTGACCCTGCAGACCATGTTGGCATCGCGCCAGGTGACCACTTACATTGATCGGGGTCGGGAATACGATGTGATTATCCAGGCCGAGGATGCCAACCGGGCAACCCCCGAAGACCTGGGCCAGATTTTCCTGCGTCCCCGGGAGGGCGGCAACCTGATCCCGCTGCAGGCGCTGGTCTCGGTCGAGGAAATTGGCGCCAACCCGGATCTCCGTCGCATCGACCGGCTTCCCGCCGTGGTCATCAGCGCCTCCCTCGCTGATGGCTATGACCTGGGTTCGGCACTGACTTACCTCAACAACCTGGCTGTGGATAACCTGCCGCCCGAAGCCCGCGTCAGTTACAAGGGGTTGAGTCGGGAATTCCAGGAATCGTCGGCGGCCATCTACGTTACCTTTGCGCTGGCCTTCGTCATTGTATTCCTGGTGCTCGCCGCCCAGTTTGAAAGCTGGATCCATCCGCTGATCATCATGCTGTCGGTACCACTGGCGGTGACCGGGGCTCTGCTGGCGCTCTGGTGGACCGGGATTAGTCTCAATATCTACAGTCAGATAGGCATCATCATGTTGCTGGGGTTGATGGCCAAGAACGGAATACTGATTGTAGAGTTTGCCAATCAGCTCAGAGACAAGGGCTACGAGGTGAAAGAAGCCATTCTCGAAGGCGCTTGCCTGCGCTTCCGGCCGGTGCTGATGACCACCGTATCTACGATTTTCGGAGCTGTGCCGCTGGTGATTGCAACCGGCGCCGGAGCAGAAAGCCGTGCAGCCATTGGCACGGTGATTCTGGGCGGACTGATCTTCGCCACCACGCTGACCCTGTTCATCATTCCGGTGCTCTATAACCTGTTGGCGCGGTTTGCCAAATCCTCCAATGCGGTAGAGAAGGAACTGGAACGTCAGGCTTCAGGCCAGGCTGGTGGTACAGGAGTGGCTGCTGCGCCCCAGAAACGCGCGGATGACTTCTGATCAATCACTCGATCACAGGGTGGCCGGGAACTCTAGCTGGCCACCGAATAGTTCATCCGGATGGATATCAACGCAGAACACCTGCTGTCCCGGCAGCATGGTTGAGAGGGTTACGGTACGTTTTGCGTCCGGAAGCCCGACATAGGGCCGGCAACTGCTGATGTGCTGGGGCCGTTCCAGCGCATTGCGGAAGTATTCCCGGTGCGTCCATCGGGCGCCGGCAGAGTGGTACAGGGGATTGAATTTTCCGCGATGGATGTCCGGGTTGGCGCGGGCAAGATTGCCCTGCTGAATGCCCTGGGGGTTGAGCAGGAAACAGCGTTTCACACCGTCCACGTCTAAAAGCTTTTCGCAGGCTACGCTGAACGGTAACTCCCGGCTCAGAGAGTGGCAGGCTTCCAGGATTTCAAAACGAAGAAGCCTGAAATAGGTCTCCTGGTCCCGGATATCCTGGGCTGACGACTCACTGGAATCGGCAATGATGCCCTTCAAGGCCAGTTCTGTCAGTTCCGGCTCGTGCTCCTGCAGACTGGTTGGCCGTGCAAACAGGAAACCCTGCAGCAGATCCGCTTCGGTTTGCAGGGCGATGTGGGCCTGAGTGCTGTTCTCGATGCCTTCTAGAAGCACAAGGCTGCCGCTTTCGCGAATCATTTTCACCAGACTTTCCAACAACATTCGGGCCCGGCTGTGGTTCTCCGCGTTTACCAACAGGCTGCGGTCGAGCTTCACGATGAGCGGATTGATGCGCCAAAGACGCTCGAAATTGGAGTCGCCCATACCGAAATCGTCAATGGCAATCTGGAAACCATGGGCCTTGGCTTTGAGAATGAATTCCAGAAGTGCGGTCGGGTTCTCGGATGCCGTCTCCACCAGCTCCAGAACCACTTTCTCCGGGTCTATTCCGCTGCTCTGGCACTGCAGGGCGAGCTTTTCCAGAGACGCTTCTGGATGAATGCAGGTACCCGGATTAATATTCAGGAAAAGCCATACGGGCTCTGGGCTTGCGGCGAAATTATCCAGATGCATCTGCAACAGGTGTCTGTCCAGCTCGGCAGTCTGGTTCTCTGCTTCCGCCCGCTCGAAAAGCTCGAAGGGAGAGATGCCGAGGTTGTTCTTGCTGACCCTCACCAGGGCCTCGTAGCCCACCAGTTTCCGATGAGTCGGGCTCAGGATAGGCTGATAAACCGAACTGAAATCATAGTCGTTGATGATGTCCGGAGCCCGGGTTATTTCGGCTCCGCGATAGATGCGTCGAGGAAGTCGGACTACGCTGCTCATGGTCAGGAACCTTTATACTGCCAATGTTCTGGCCATCCTGGCCTGATGATAGATGAGTGTCTGAACAGGCAGGTCAAGCGAATTCCGTACCAGAGAGTCAAAAATCAAGCAGTTAACTTTGCTTAAAGCCGTCACAAAAATGGACTTCGCTATCGGGTTCAGAGTAATTGCACCAGATCCGGGCAGATTCCGAACGGCAAGGTTGGCAATGCACCAAAACAGGATTTCTTGATGCCATCGAAAAGTCAGTTCCGTTTGCTGGGCCAACGTCGCTTCCTGCCGTTCTACCTGACCCAGTTCTCAGGCGCCTTCAACGACAATCTGTTCAAGAACGCGTTGCTGCTGCTGATCACCTACAGCGCTGGCGGTTTGATGGGGCTGTCGGTGAATGTGGTGGTCAACCTGGCAGCCTTCCTGTTTATCCTGCCGTTCTTTCTGTTCTCCGGCATTGCCGGCGAAATGGCCGACCGCTATGAAAAATCCCGGATCATCCGGAATGTGAAGCTGGCAGAAATCGTGATCATGTCTGTTGCGGCGGTTGGGCTATGGTTCGGCTGGTATGAGTTGTTACTGGTACTGCTGTTTCTGATGGGCACCCAGTCCACCTTCTTCGGCCCGGTCAAATACGCCATCCTGCCCCAGGTGCTGTCGGATGACGAACTGGTGGGCGGCAATGGTCTGGTCGGTATGGGCACCTTCGTTGCCATTCTGTTGGGCACCATTGCCGCAGGCTTGCTGATGGGTTTTGAAACCGCTGCGCGCCTGACGGCGATTGCTGTGGTGGTGATGGCGGTGCTTGGTTATCTGGCGGCACGCCAGGTGCCGGCAACCGAACCCGACGGTTCCGGTGTCACGGTGCGTTTCCGGCCGGTGGTGGAAACCTGGAGGCTGATGGCCCTGGCGGCCGAGCGTCGCCATGTATTGCTGGCGGTATTGACCATCTCGTGGTTCTGGTTTCTTGGCGCTGCCTACCTGACCCAGTTTCCCAATTTTGCCCGTACCAATCTGCTGGGGGATGAAACCGTTGTCACGCTGCTGCTGGCGATGTTCACCATTGGCATTTCCATCGGCTCGATGATGTGTGAGCGGCTTACCAAACACCGGATTACCCTGGCACCTGTGCCCTGGGGTGCTCTGGGACTGAGTCTGTTCGGGATTGATCTGTATTTCGCAGTGCCGGACGATCCTGTTAACTCGACCTGGTGGACCCTGTTGACCGATCCGGTCTACCTGAGGGTGTTGATGGATCTGGTGGGCATCGGTATCTGCGGTGGTCTTTTCATCGTGCCCCTTTACGCCTTTATCCAGCACGAAACTCCACGGGCCAAAAGAGCCCGTATCATCGCCGCACTCAATGTGATCAACGCCTTGTTCATGGTGGTGAGTGCCCTGGCCGGCATCGTGGTGCTGGGTCTTATGGGAATCAGCATCCCAGGGTTTTTCCTGCTGCTCTCGCTCCTGAACGGCCTGGTGTTACTTGTGGTCTGGCGGCTTCGACGAAAAACCGCCTGATATTCTGTGGATAATTAATTGGAAAACCTGCGGAAACACTCCGGATAAATTTCAAAATAGCAATACTAAACAAAGTGTTAGGTCGATTTTTAGGGTGTTTAACAAGTAGCCTTGCATGTGGATAACTTTCTTGAAAACTTTTCTGAGAAGACTGATCCAAGCAACTGAAAAGCCATGAATTTCGGTTTTCCACTATCCTCTGAACGTGGCCAGGAAAGCCCTCGGGTACGGTGCAAGGGGGCAATGGGCTTTCAACCCCGGCTACCTCTGGTTAAAATTTGCGCATTCTGACTGCAATTTCCTGGGTGAAGCGTTATACTCGCCGCCCTATTTTATCCCCGATTTCCGAGGTGAGCTGTGGATTTTCCGACCCGTTTCGATGTCATTGTCATTGGTGGTGGCCATGCCGGTACCGAAGCCGCGCTGGCGGCTGCACGCATGGGCTCCCAGACCCTGCTGCTGACCCACAACATTGAGACCCTGGGCCAGATGTCCTGTAACCCGGCCATCGGCGGCATTGGTAAAAGCCATCTGGTGAAAGAGATTGATGCCCTTGGTGGCGCCATGGCAGAAGCCACCGATAAAGCCGGTATCCAGTTCCGGGTTCTTAACAGCCGCAAGGGGCCGGCCGTGCGTGCCACCCGTGCCCAGGCTGATCGCGTTCTCTACAAGGCCGCCATCCGCCATACTCTGGAAAGCCAGCCGAACCTGACCCTGTTCCAGCAGGCGGCGGACGATCTGATTGTGGAAAACGATCAGGTTACCGGTGTCGTCAGCCAGACTGGCATCCGCTTCAACGCAAAGACCGTGGTGCTCACCACCGGAACCTTCCTCGGCGGCGTTATCCACATCGGTATGCAACACCATGCCGGCGGTCGCGCCGGTGATGCCCCGGCCAATGCCCTGGCCCAGCGCCTGCGGGAACTGCCGTTCAATGTCGGCCGTCTGAAAACCGGCACGCCGCCACGCATCGACGCCCGGTCTGTGGATTTCTCGGTGATGCAGGAGCAGTGGGGGGATGACCCCACCCCGGTGATGTCGTTTATCGGCAGTCGTAGCCAGCACCCTGAACAGGTCTGCTGCTACGTGACCCGGACCACCGAACAAACCCACGATATTATTCGCAGCGGCTTCGACCGTTCGCCGATGTTTGCCGGCAGCATCGAAGGCGTGGGTCCCCGCTATTGCCCGTCGATCGAGGACAAGGTGAACCGGTTTGCCGACAAGGATTC
>JAWWAT010000208.1:0-6199 GCA_033721635.1 Marinobacter sp.
AACGCGGAGAACGATGCCTTCATCCGACTGGCCAGTCTGGTCAGGGACCGCACTCAGCCATCCATTGCACGGGCGACCGCAGCCGAGCACCTCTCTTCATTCGGCCAGGCTGGCGTATCCGCCCTGCGCTCCGGACTTCTGTCGAAACAACCGCTGGTCCAGGCGTATTCCGCCGCTGCCTTCTCCGGAGCCCCGCTAGACGACAGTCTCGGCCTGCTCAGCTCGCTGACTTCCGACGAGCAGCCGAGGGCCGTCAGGGATCAGGCTATTCGCGCGACTGCGAGCGTGCCATTGGATCGATTCGCAGCCGGAGACAGGGAACGCATCAACGAATTACGGAAAGACTATGAAGACCGGCTGGAGGCGCTCTCAGCCCTGCCGGGTTCTCGCTTCGGCCTTGCGACCTACCTCCATCGCATGGGGCGATATACCGAGGCGATGACCCATTACCAGGCTGCCCTGCAACTTGACCCGACTTTTGCGCCCGCAAGGACGAATCTTGCCACTCTCGCCAGTGAACAAGGCAACGTTGAGCTGGCCCAACAGACCCTGGAAGCAGGCGTGGCATTGGAAACCGCGCCAGATTCGGATCGGGGCCACCTGGCCTATTTGCTGGCCCTGGTCCTGGTGGAACAGGGCCAGCCCGTTGAGGCGCTGCCAAGGTTTGAACAGGCAACCCGCCTGGCGCCGGGTAATCCCCGGGCCGCCTACAATCATGGACTGGTGCTGGCGAATCTGGGGCGGCTGCAAGAGGCCCGAACTGTTCTCGGTGAGGCCCTGGCACTCCACTCACAGGACTATGGCCTGCTCAATGCCATGGTCTATGTGCTGATCGAGAGCAACCAGTTGGAGGACGCCCTCGTCCGCGCAAGAATCCTGGCCGATCTGTTCCCCCAGGACCAGAACGCCCGGGGCTTGGTGCGACGCCTGGAAGCCCAATTGCGGTGAAGGTGGCAGGGCATCAACACGCGATTCAACTCAGCTTTTCGCTCAGGTCATTGTCGATACACCGAAGATTTGGCTCGCTCGATGGCCTCATTGATGTTGAGTGAAGCGGCCTCCTGGCGAGGCGGAAATTCCTCAAACGTCTTCACATGTTCCGTGAGCAAGGCGATGATCGGCTGGATCACCCAACTTTTGCGCATGATCTGGTGAAAGCCCGTAATGCCGTCGTATGTCTCGAACGGATCCTTTCTCAGATTGAACAATTGGGGCATCGTGTGGAAAACGAGGTCCTCGTAATAGCGACCGCCCGGCTTCGTTGCGAAGTGCATTTTCCATGGCCCCACACGAACAGCCGTCAGACTGTCTTCGTAATAGTAGAGAAAGCTTTTTCGCCTGGACTCGTCTTCCTCTCCGGTCCAATAGGGAAGATTATTCACGCCATCAATCATGACATTATGAGACTTCTTGAGCTCTTCCCCAATGTCCGGGCGCCCAACGGCTGCAGCAATGGTAGGCAGTACATCCTCATGCGCCGAGATACCGTTCAGCTTAAGACCTGCCGGAATCCTCGCCGGCCAACGCACGAGGAACGGAGCCCGAACTCCACCTTCCCAGGTAGTCATTTTCTCCCCCCGGAACATGGTCACGCCAGCGTCTGGCCAGGAACTCTGTTCCGGCCCATTGTCGGTGGTGTAGATAACAATGGTGTTATCGTCCAACCCCAGCTCATCGAGTGTATCCAGAAGGGTACCAACGTGCCCGTCGTGCTCCATCAGGCCACTACCGAATACGTCCTCCGCTGAGCTGATGCCCGTTGCCAGGTTCCGGCTTTCCTCCTTGAGATGGGTATAAACGTGCATCCTGCTGGTCGCATGCCAGATGAAAAACGGTTTGTCCTGCTCCACTGCCCTTTTCATGAAACCGACACTCCGTTCGAGTATCTCTTCATCAAACGTTTTCATTCGCTCGACAGTCAGCGGCCCGGTGTCCTTGACGGTTTGGCCATCTTCAGTTGCGTATGATTCGATCACGCCTCTGGGAAGAAACTTTTCCCGGAACTGCTCACTCTCTGGGTAGTCAGCCTGCTCCGGTTCCTCGGAGACGTTCAGGTGATAAAGGTTGCCATAAAATTCGTCAAAACCATGGAGCGTGGGCAGGTGCCGATCGAGGTCACCCAGGTGGTTCTTGCCATATTGCGCGGTCATGTAGCCCTCTTCCTTGAGTATCTCGGCGAGGGTCGGATCTTCTTCCCTGATTCCCAGCGGATTACCCGGCTGGCCAACCGTCGTCAGGCCAGTGCGGACTGGCAATTGCCCCATCAGAAACGCAGCCCTGCCAGCGGTGCAGCTTGGCTGGGCGTAATGATCTGTAAACAACGCTCCCTCATTGGCGATCCGGTCAATATTCGGAGTCGGGTATTGCATGCCGAAGCTGTAGGCACTCAATGAATTGGGGGCAACGTCGTCCACCATGACGACAAGAACGTTGGGTTTGTCTGCAGCCTGCGAACCGCCACTCCAGATCAGAGCAAATGAGACCAACGCAAAAACCCGAAAACTGACTTTCAACAACCTGAAATTCATTAGAGCACTCCTTCCGTGAAATCCCTGTTTAAAAAATAGACTGAATTACAGAAGCGCACAAACGTCCACACTTTCTATTCGAAGACTTACTAGCCTATGGCCAATCCTTTGCACCGCGGCAGTGAAGCCAACTTTTAGCGATTCGAAACCTTTCAGTTCCGCCGTACCGAAAATAACAAGCTGTTATACTGGCGACTTTGTTATTCAGTCATCCGCTGCCCATGCCGGCCCTGCTTCAGCTTAGGAGAAACCACAGAACCGATGCGTCGCACCAAGGAAGATGCCGAGAAAACACGCCAGACGGTCCTGGAAGCTGCCCTGAAACTCTTCAGCCGAGACGGCTATTCCCTGACGACGTTGAGCCGGATTGCCAAAGAAGCTGGCTGCAGCCGCGGACCGATTTACTGGCACTTCGAGAACAAGGACGATCTCTATGAGGCCGTACTGGCCTACTCCCAGGAACCGCTGGAGGCACTGGTAGAGAAGTGCTCAGGCATGCGGGATACGCCCATTGAAGCCATGGACCATTTTATTGAGCGCTGGCTGGGCTTGCTGGCCAATGATCGGAAGTATCGTCAGTCGTTTGAGATCCTGCTGAACAAGACAGAACTCACCGATGCCATGAGTCGAACTCTGAAACGGGAACGAGAGTTAACCCGATCGATTATCGCCATGTTTCGGGATCTGGTTGGCCAGGCCGCTGAACGGGGGCTGATCAGCACGCAGGAGGATCCTCAGGACCTGGGGCTCTTGAGCTACACCTATCTGATGGGCATTACCCAGACCTGGCTGTTTGCACCCAAACTGTTTTCATTGAAACAGGAGACGTCGTTTTTCCAGCGGCAATTCTGGGTATTAGTCGGTCGCAACTGATCGCTCTTTCTCAAGCAGCCGCGCTTTTCGTTCCAGGCCCCAGCGATAACCACCGAGGGAGCCGTCGCTTCGCAATACCCTGTGACAGGGAATCAGAACGGCAATGCGGTTGCGACCACAGGCCGAGGCGACCGCACGAATGGCCTTCGGTTCTCCCAGCCGAGCCGCCAGCTCCGTATAACTCAATACTTCGCCCTCCTGGATGCTCAACAGAAGTTTCCAGACTCGTGTCTGAAAAGCGGTGCCGCGAATATCCAGAGGCACGTCGGGGCGGGGCCTGTTCTGGCTGAGGTGTTCATCCAGTGCGGTCATCCAGGCATCGAGTTCGGGTGAATGTTTGGCCCCGGAAGGAGTAAGGCGGGCTTTCGGGAATTCCTTCTGCAACTGATCGCGTAGCGCCGTCTCGTCATCCCCGAATTCTGCAAAGCATACGCCCTGGTCGGTGGCGGCCATCATCAGCAGGCCAAGAGCTGTCTCCCGGCAGGCGTAGGCGATTGCTTCACCCTCGCCACCGCTGCTGTAGCGGGACGGCGACATGCCAACCTGTCGATCCGGTTTGCCATACACGCGGCTGGCAGAACCAAAACCGGCATCGTAAATGGCATCAGTCACTGGTTGGCCGTTCCTCAGAGCTTGCTTGAAGGTTTTCAGGCGCAGGGCGTCCTGATAGGCCTTTGGCGAAACGCCAAAGGTTTCCTTGAACGCCCGTTGCACACGGGATGCCGAAAGTCCGATGAAGTCAGCCAGGTCTTCGAGCCGGAGCTTCTCATCCGGACGGCTCTCTATGTAACGGGCCAGCTCGACCATTCGCTCTGTCACACCGGCAGACGTTTCCGCTCCAGACCCGTTCGCGCCACGTTCAATGTTGGCCATTTGGTATTTCCCTCATCTGCAGCCGACCATTCAGTGAAAGGATGCTCGGTTACTCACGACACTGCCATCCGTTTCTTGCTGTTTGCATGATCGGTTAATCGAGAGCCTGGATATGAGTCTGCAACCCCCGGGGATTGCACAGGGTGATCTGCCCGTAGCGAAGTTCAAGCAGACCAAGACTCTCCAGATCCTTGATGCGGCTGTGCACCCCTTGCCGGGTCATGCCCATCATGTTGGCCAGCTGCTCCCGCGTAAGTTTCAGGGAGACAGGTTCCGACGATGAGGTGAGAACGCCCTGGATTTCCGCCAGGAACAACAAGCGCCGTCCGATACGGGCGGTCACTCCCCGCAAGGCATCATCCTCGATGATCGACATGGCAGACCACAGTCTCCGGCTGACAAGATCCAGGGCAATCGGATAACTCTCGGGATAGCTCGCCATGAGTCTGCGGAATCCTTCACCGGGAAGTTCGACGATGACCGCTTCCTCGTGGGCCGTCGCGCCGTAGACCCTTGGCATGCCCGGCGAGAACACGGTATCCCCGAACCAGGATCCGGCATCAAAGATAATCAGAGTCGCTTCCCGACCCGCTGCATTAACCGAGGTAATACGTACGGTTCCGCTGGCAATCACGCAGAGTGTTGACTGCATCGAACCCCGATCATAAATGGGATCATCGGCGCCAAAGCGCCGGATTCTGGCCATGGCGGCCACTTCCCCGAACGCCTCATCCGGGAAGCCCGCAAGCAGGGGGCAGGAGCGCATCACTGCCTTAACGTCTGGCACCGCCATCATGATTCTCCGGAAACTGGCAGGACAACCCTGTTCCAGAATGTAAACCATTTGACAGTCTGTTGACCATCATTGGGCCTAGACTCGGCATTGACCATTTTAACAACAACCGGATTCCCGAGAGGTCATGAGCATGTCTGAGCCATTGTCGATTCCTTCCAAAAAAGATCAGGTAAGCGCCGAGGAGTGGCAGCTGCGCGTTGATCTTGCCGCCGCCTACCGCCTGATCGCCCTCTACGGCTGGGACGATCTGATCTTCACGCATATTTCTCTCCGGATTCCGGGTGACGAGCACCACTTTCTGATCAACCCATACGGCATGATGTTTGAAGAAATAACCGCTTCAAGCCTGGTGCGCATTGATCAGGAAGGTAACAAGGTCAACCCGGACGACTTCGACATCAACCCGGCCGGATTCACTATCCACAGTGCCATCCATGCGGTTCGTGAGGATGCCGCCTGCGTAATGCACACCCACACCACTGCCGGTGTGGCTGTCTCAGCGCAGAAGGAAGGACTGCTGCCGTTGTCCCAGCAGAGCCTGTTCCCGCTCTCAGGACTTGCCTACCACGACTACGAAGGCGTAGCTCTGAGGGAGGACGAGAAAGCGCGCCTGCAGGCAGATCTGGGCCACGCCCGTTCCATGATCCTGCGCAACCACGGCCTGCTGACCACAGGGCCCAGCGTGGCAGAAGCCTTCCTGGGCATGTACATCCTTCAGCGTGCCTGCGAAGTCCAGATTCAGGCCATGTCTGGCGGCCAGCCGCTGGTACGTATTCCCGACACCATTCTCAGTTCTATTCGCGAACAGGCCAAAAAGGTCACCAAAGGCATGGGTGGGAATCTCGCCTGGCCTGGACTGCTGCGTAAGCTGGATCGGATTGATCCGGGCTTCAGAGATTAATGTTGGAGGAATGCATCATGAGTGATGTCAACGCGCCCCAGGCGCAGTTTACCCATATGAAAGACGGCACGGCGGAGGACTGGCAGACCATCGCAAAGTCATTCGGACAGTTTGCCAAAGGGCTTCCGGACAGGATTCTGGAGCATCTGAAACTGCTGGAGGGCGATTTTGGCGGTTTTCCGATTGATCGGCTGTCCCATTGCCTGCAGACGGCCACCCTGGCCTACC
>JAWWAT010000209.1:0-6189 GCA_033721635.1 Marinobacter sp.
ACACTGAGTTTTGGTTTTGCAACGCCATCAGTGCCATACGCATGACCGCTAACGCAGTTATTTAACAATTCAACTTGGCCAATCGGGCCAGTTTATTTAGTTTTCAACTCGTACATGTCAACGCGCCGGTCTTTCAGGTTAGTGACAGACCCTTCGTTGCGAACAAGTTTCAATTTCTCGAGATCCATATCGGAGAACATGATCATCTCCGTATTTGGTGTAGTTTCCGCCATTACCGCATCGTGGGGGAAGGCGAAATCCGACGGCGAAAATACGGATGACTGGGCGTACTGGACGTCCAGGTTCTCCACTTTCGGCAGGTTGCCGACACTGCCGGTGATTACGACGTAACACTCGTTTTCGATTGCCCGGGCCTGGGCACACTGGCGAACCCGGAGGTAGCCGTTCTTGGTGTCGGTCCAGAAGGGCACCATGATGATGTCGACTTCCTGGCTGGCGGCAATCCTCCCCAGCTCCGGAAACTCAATGTCATAGCAGATCATGATCGCGACACGGCCTGCGTCGCTATCGAAGACCGCAAACTCGTTGCCGCCCTCAATGACCCAATCGCGGCGCTCGTGAGGCGTGATGTGGATCTTGCGCTGCTCATCCACACGGCCATCCCGGTGACACAGGTAAGAGACGTTGTAGACCCTGTCATTCTCGATCAGTGGCATGGAACCGGTGATGATATTGATGTTGTAACTGACCGCCATCTCGGACATTTCTTCCCGGAACTGCTGGGTAAAGCCGGCCAGGAACCGGATGGCCCGGGTCTGATCCATTTGATCGGTCAGGCCCATGAGTGGCGCGTTGAAAAACTCCGGAAAGATGGCGAAGTCGCTCTTGTAGTCGGACAAGGCGTCCACGAAGTATTCCACCTGCTCCAACACCTCTTCAACAGAGGTGAATTCACGCATTTGCCACTGCACAGCGCCGAGGCGGACCTGGGTCTTCTTGACGCTCAGAACCGGGGAGGGCGGCGTGTAAAGGATATTGCGCCACTCCAGAAGCGTGGCATAGCCCTGGGACTTTTCATCTTCCGGCAGGTACTTATGCATCAGCCGGGTAACCTGGAAGTCGTTTGAGAGCTGGAAACTCAGGATAGGGTCGTAGATTTCCTTCCGGTCTACCCGCTGAATGTACTCCTCCGGGGAATACTGTTCGGCATACTTGAAATAGCTCGGTATACGGCCGCCGGCGAGAATGGCTCGCAGGTTCATTGAACGGCAGAGTTCTTTCCGGGCCTCGTAGAGCCGGCGCCCGAGGCGATAACCCCGGTAGTCGGGGTGAATGAAAACATCCAGGCCGTAGAGAGAGTCGCCATTGGCGTTGTGCCAGATTTTCTCGTTCCGGAGAATGAGATCGTCGTAGGTGTGCGGGTTGCTGAAGCGCTCGTATTTCACGCAGACCGTCAACGCAACCGCAATAAGCTGGCCGCTTTCCTCAATGCAGATCTGACCGTCCGGGAACTGTTCCACCAATGCCTTGATGGTGTCTTTGGGCCAGGCGCCTCCGATATCGTCGTAAACGCGGTCCATCAGCTTTTGAAGCTGTTCGTAGTCTTCAAGCTTCAGGTTCCGGAGGTTGAGGTGGAGTTCTTCATGGGCCATTCAGTTCGGCTCCCGTTCGTTATGGAGTGAAGACAAGCTCGGCAATTGCGTCATTACTGTAGAAGTTTAACAGAAGCCATTAAAGACTTCGCATCGCAGGCCGATGCACAGATTAACGAATATCAATTTTCATTGCTGAGGATTCGACTGTGCAGCTGACATTCGGGCAAAAGCTCCTGATTGCTTTCGGTATTTTGTTGCTGTTGGCAATGGGGGCGTTCACGCTCTCTGGCGATTTACGTCTGCAGAACACCACGGAAACCTACGTGGACGCGTTGATCGACGATACGGTGCAGCAGAGCACGTCGAGCATTGCCGAATGGCTCAACACCCGGCTGGTGATGACCGAAGCAACTGCCAAAGCCCTGGAAAGCGCAGAAAATGACGAGGAGGCGCGGGTTGTGCTTCAGGCCATTACCACCGGCGGCGGGTTCCGGGATGTTTATGTCGGCCGCACCGATGGCTACATGCTAATGAAGTCCCCCGAGGCAGATGCAACCCTCCCGGACGATTACGACCCCCGCGAACGCCCCTGGTACCAAAAGGCAATGAGACTGGGAAGCGCATCTTTTACCGAGCCGTACCAGGATGCCAGCACCAATGACATGATCATCTCCACGCTCGCGCCGGTAAAGCGCGGCGAATATGAGGGTGTGGCGGGCGCAGACATAGGCCTCGGTGCCATCGCCAAAACCCTGTCCACCGTCACCTTGGCAGATACCGGTTACGCCGCGCTGATTAACGAACGGGGTACCGTGCTGTTCCATCCCCGGCAAAGCCTGGTTGGCAAGAACATCAGCGAACTGCTTGGTAACGAGCCGGACCTGGGCGGAGCCCTCCATGAATACAGCAATGAAGAGGGGCAGTGGGAGGCCAGTTTCCATCCGATCAGCGAAGCCCGGGGCGTGGAATGGTACCTCGGCACCTTTGTAAACGCGGACAAGATCAACGCTCCGGTTCAGAGCGCCCGGATGACGGGCCTGGTGATGGCTGTTGTTGGCCTGATTGTCTCACTGGTGATTCTGCACCTTGGTATCAAGATCCTTATGACGCCCGTTCGCCGTCTGAACAAGGCCATGGCCGATATTGGCAGCGGCGAGGCGGATCTGACCCGTCGCCTGGACGACAGCGCCGGGGATGAGTTTGGAGAGTTGGCGGGCAGCTTCAACCGGTTTGTTGAGAATATCCAGAACGTGGTCAGGGATGTTCAACAGGGTAGCGCGGAACTGGGCCAGAATGTCAGCTCGCTGAGAGAAACCGCCAGTACCAGTCGCTCGAGTGTGGAAAGCCAGCAGGCAGAAATCGACATGGTGGCCACCGCCATTAACGAAATGTCTGCCGCCGCAAACGAGATCGCCCAGAATGCCCAGCAAACTGCAGACGCGGCCAATAACGCCGACGGCGACAGTCGCGCGTCTCTGGAGACAGTCGCGGCTTCCCGGGACGCTGTCCAGAAACTCTCGAAGGAGGTCAACGCCGCCGCCGAAGTCATTAACACCCTCGGTAAAGACGTTGCTTCCATTACCACTGTTCTCGAAGTGATCCAGGGCATTGCGGAACAGACGAACCTGCTGGCACTGAACGCGGCCATTGAAGCCGCACGGGCTGGCGAGGCCGGGCGTGGCTTTGCAGTTGTTGCAGACGAGGTGCGCAATCTCGCTCAGCGCACTCAGTCCAGCACCGAGGAAATCAATAATATGATTGAGCGCCTTCAGAAGGGCGCCAATGATGCCGTTGATGTGATGCAGGCCTCCACGGCCGTTTCCAATGTCAGTATGGAAAAAGCGCAGGACGCCATGGAAGCGCTCAACCGTATTGCCGAAGCCATTACCTCCATCAGCCAGATGACATCGCAGATTGCCACGGCATCGGAGGAACAGACGTCGGTCACCGAAGAGCTGAACTCGTCGATTACACGCATTGCGGATCAGGGGCAGGAAGCCGCCGCTGCAGCTTCGGAGAACGATGTATACAGCGGGCAGATTGAGCGTATCGGCACGGCATTGAACCAGAACGTGTCGCGGTTCCGGGTATAGCAGGCAGATTAACGGCTGAGGATTTCGAGACGCCGGCGCAGATTTTCAAGTGTGCTGCGCCCGACATACCGCGACTCCTCACTCAGGAACGGGTTTTCGAGGGCAATGACCCGGCGTTTATCGAGGTGCAGAGCTTTCACGGCGCTGGCGTAATAGGTCTTGAGGAATTTGCTGAAACTTCCGTCGTGGATGGCGCGCTCAATGCCCAACTGCAGGCGATGCGCCGTCTCCTGATCATTGGGGCCAACGAACAGATAGGATGGCATGGGGTAGGCAAGCAACAGATTGGGTTCGATCACCAGGTTCGGGTCCTGCTCCATTTCCAGGTCGTACAGGACCTCACTGACACCCCGGGCAAAACACTCGAAACGCTCGTTCCGAAGCATTCCGAAAAGAATCTCGTATCGGGAGTGGGTAACGACTGGAATCCCATTTGCCTCCAGCACTGGCGTATCCGGCCAGTGTGAGCCCTGGCCGATCCAGATCTGACTCGCCCTCAGGTCATCCAGATTCTGGATGTCTGCGAACTTCGGCAAGGATTTCGGCAAAACCACGCAGACTCGAAAACCCAAAAGGCCGCCATCAACCGGGAAGGGAATTGCGGTCAGAAAGGCCTCCCGCTCGAGGGAGGTGGCTACATTGGCAATATCAACCAGCCGGGATTGGCCATCTGCCAGTTCGCGAAGCGCCCGACCCTGGCTCAGTTCCTCACTGCGGATGATTCGGAAGCCGCCATATTCCGGCGTTTTCTTAAGTGCCAGTTCAACAAGTGCGCGTATGGCCGGGCTATCGTAGTTTCGGTACCAGAGCACATACTCCCGACTGCTTGCTTCGGAAGAGTCTGCAGTTGACGATGCGGCTGGCAGCGGCGCTGCAACAAGACACAGAATCAGCACGGGCGCGCAAAGAAGCAGTCCTCGGAACCGGGCAAAGGCCTTGAAAGCGGGCAGATGACATTCCAAATCAGAAATCCTTTCTTAATCCTGGAAAAGCTGGCCCGGTCAGCATTGCCATTGAAACGGGCAACCATCACTTTAGAACACAAATTCAATAGTAAACCGGACAATGTCCAAAAAAATTGTAAAAGATTCTTGCGACTGTCCGAGACCGTTGCAATCATCGGCTTCGACCAAAAAATCGGAGCGGTATAATGGCAATTATCGACAACCTCATTGGTGCCACCGGCCAATGGGTGGCAAGCACAGACCCAAAGGCCACATTGGCGAGCCCGCTGGCGTGGCTGAAAAAAACCGGTGGCTATGCGGCAGTAAACAAAATCATCGGTTTGTCCATCCCCTTTGCACCGCGGAATAATTTCAGTGTGGAAGAGGTCAGACCGGGCTATGTGCGCGCCAAAATCCGGCTGAAGGGCAACAAGAACCACTTTGGAAGCCTGTACGCGGGTGCCTATTTTCTCGTGGCTGAAATCCCTGGCGGAGTGCTGACCCTGTTTGACCTGGGCCCTGCCTACACGCCAATCCTAAAGGAAATGACCCTGCAGTTCCTGCAACCGGCCAACAGCGATGTCACCGTGGAGTTCACGCTGCCGCCGGAAACCGTGAGCGGTATTCTTGCCGACGCCGACGAGACCGGCCGAGCCAAATTCACGCTCGAAGGAACACTGAAGGACGAGGAGGGCAACCATGTGGCGACCTCCATTGCCCATTACCGGGTGCGCAAGAAGGGCTTTAAAGCAGAGGCCTGAGGATCAGGCCTGGTCCAGACCGGCAATGGTTTCGAGGAAGATTTCGCCGTATTTCTCGAGCTTGGCCGCACCCACGCCGCTGACTTCTGCCAACTGGTCCAGCGTGCGGGGCTTGCGCTCAAGCATTCCGAAAAGCGTGGTGTCATGAAAAATGACGTAGGGCGGCACGCCCTGCTTGTCTGCCAATTCCTTCCGACAGGCCCTCAATGCCTCCCAGCCGGCCTGGTCGGTAATCTGGTCTTTGACCGGCGCACTGTTCCGGCTACCGGAGGCCCGGCCTGCTGTCTTCCTGACCACCGGGTCCTTGCGCAGCTCGATGGTCTGACGACCTTTTAGCAGAGGACGGCATTGCTCCGTCAACTGGAGTGCGCCATAACCCTCGGGATCTGCCCGGAGATAGCCGTTGGCGACCAGTTGGCGAAAGACGGATTTCCATTCGTTGGCGCTCAGCTCTGTGCCAATGCCGTAGGTGGAAACCTGATGGTGACCGGATTGCAGAATCCGTTCATTTTCCGAGCCCCGAAGCACATCAATCAGGTAGGTAACACCAAAACGCTGGCCGGTGCGGAACACACAGGACAGGGCTTTCTGCACTGCCACGGTTCCATCCCAGGTTTCCGGCGGGTTCAGGCAGGTATCGCAATTGCCGCAGGGTTGCTCGAGTTCGTCCCCGAAATAACGCAGCAACACCTGGCGACGGCAGCTGGTAACCTCGCAAAGACCCAGCATGGCGTCCAGCTTCTGGCGCTCCACCCGTTTGAAGTGGTCGTTGCCCTGCGAGCTCTCCAGCATCTGGCGCAGTTTGATCACATCCTGCAGGCCATACACCATCCAG